>JBBAAF010000103.1:0-13738 GCA_041658425.1 Bacteroidales bacterium
AGGAAAATCTGAAAAACATTCAGCAAACCGAACTTGAAGGTTTTAAAAAGTACAGGAAAATTAAGGAACACGAATTGATTGAACAATATTCGGAACATATCTCGGAAAAGTATGCCCAGATGTTTATTAAAAAACTGAAACAGGTTACGAAAAATGGTAAAAAACCAGAGTATATAAAGGTGATAAACGATTTATTTGAACACATTGAAAATGAGTAATCTCCCTGTAAAAATTGCGACACGTGGAAGTAAATTAGCTCTTTACCAGTCACATAAAGTAAAAGAAGAACTGGAGAAGCGTTTTCCGGGAAAAGCCTTCGAGATTCAGATTATTAAAACCAAAGGTGATAAGATTCTCGATGTAGCCCTATCTAAAATTGGCGATAAGGGCCTTTTTACCAGGGAACTCGAAAATTCACTCCTGCAGCACGAAGCCGATATGGCTGTTCATAGTTTAAAAGACATGCCGACGGAATTGCCCGAAGGATTGACCCTGGGCGGAGTACTGGAGCGTGGCGAGGTTCGAGATGCCCTTGTAAGTATTCACGGTAAAAAACTTGCTGAACTGGATGAAACCGATATTGTGGCAACATCGAGTCTCCGCCGAAAGGCTCAGCTACTGCATTTTAACAGTAAACTCAGGATCGTGGATATTCGCGGCAATGTAGACACACGCCTGAAGAAAATGGCTGAAGGGTATTGTACTGCAATGATTATGGCCGGCGCCGGATTGCAACGGTTAGGCTACCACGATATAATTTCTGAAATTCTCGACCCGGCTATAATGGTTCCGGCTGTCAGCCAGGGAGCTATCGCAATCGAAATCAGGGTGAATGATCCTGAAATAGAATCGTTGATGAAAGAAATTAGTCATTTACCAACTTTTATTGCAGTTAAGGCTGAAAGAATTTTTCTCCGTGCGCTCGAAGGGGGGTGCCAGATTCCCATCGGTTGCTTTTCGCAATTAAGCCACGGAAGTTTTAAAATAACCGGGTTTGTTTCCAATCTCGATGGTTCGGGAATGCTGAAAGATTCTATGGAAGGCGAAATCGGCAACGCTGAAAAAACCGCTCTTATGCTGGCCCAACGCTTTCTGGAAAAAGGAGCACAGGAAATGATACGGAAAATCAGAACCTTGAACAACATATGATACTACAGGGAAAAGTTTTTATATCCACGGTTAGTGCTCATAAATCGGTTGAAATCAGAAATATTTTCGAACCGCTGGGAGCCACTGTGATTGATTTTCCCATGACAGAATTTATGACAGTAGAGCAAACTCCTGCCATTCAAACTGCCATCTGTCAAATTGAAAAATTTCACTGGATTATTTTTACCAGTGCCAACGGGGTAACCCATTTCCATCAGTTATTAATGGGAATAGGCAAAGTTTCCAAAATTCCATCTGGAGTAAAAATAGCTGCAGTAGGAGTTAAAACTGCGTTGGAATTGGAAAAAGCAGGTAGAAAAGCAGATTATTCAGGTTCTGGGAATACCGCCGAAAACCTTGTAAATGAACTGATAGAAAAAGAGTCCCTGCAAAACTGCAATATTTTGCTTCCGTTGGGGAATCTTGCTCCGGATACCCTGGAGGCACGGCTTTCAAAAATTGCTAACGTCACACGTATTAATGTGTATAAGACTATAAAAACTGTGGTTGCGGACAACGAACCCATTGAACGGATTAAAAATAACCGCTACGATTTGGTTATATTCACCAGCCCCTCGGGCGTCGATAACTTTGCAGATGCTATTGGTCCTGAAAATGTCAACCCGGAACTACGGGTTGCCAGTATCGGGAAAGTCACCACCCGTGCCGTCGAACAACATGGGTTAACCTGCCTGGTAACTGCTGCAAAATCGACATACGAGGGCCTGGCAAATGAAATTGTAAATTACTATACCATTAATAAATAAAATTATGTCTTTCCCAGTAACACGTTTAAGAAGGCTTAGAAAAAATCCCATTTTACGCAAAATGGTTGCGGAAACCACCATTTCCCGTGACGATTTAATCATGCCGTTGTTTGTTTGTCCCGGTTCTAAGGTGAAAAATCCGATTGGCTCCATGCCGGGTAATTACCAGATGTCAGTCGACTATATTGTTGATGAATGTAAGCAACTGGTGAATAAAGGCATTAAAGCCGTTTTGCTGTTCGGAATACCCGACCATAAAGATGAAACAGGGATGGTGGCAACCAGCGATGATGCTATCGTACAGCAGGCCATCAAAGCCATTAAGAAAGAAATCAGCGATATATTTCTGATCGCGGATATTTGTAATTGCGAGTACACCACCCATGGGCATTGCGGTACCATTGTGAATGGAGATGTCGATAATGATTTAACGCTCGAAACTCTCGCACAGCAGGCACTATCGTTTGCACGTGTGGGTGTGGATATGGTTGCTCCGAGCGATATGATGGATGGTCGTGTTGGTCGAATGCGCCAGACACTGGACGATCATGGATTTTACAATCTGCCCATCATGTCATATTCTGCAAAGTACGCATCGGCATTTTACGGTCCTTTTCGCGAAGCAGCAGAATGCGCTCCAAAGTTTGGTGACCGTTCTTCGTATCAGATGAATCCTTCAAACGCCGACGAAGCCATGCGCGAAATTGCTCTCGATATCGAAGAAGGGGCTGATATTATTATGGTAAAACCGGCTTTAAGTTATCTCGATGTAATCCGCCGTGCCAAAGACGAATTTAATATCCCCATTGCCGCTTATAATGTGAGTGGTGAATTTTCAATGGTGAAGGCCGCTGCCGAAAAAGGCTGGATCGACGAGAAACGTATTGTCCGCGAGATTCTTACATCAATAAAAAGAGCCGGTTCCGATATTATCCTTACCTATCATGCCAAGGATATGGCAGATTGGTTGTAATACTATTGAAACTTCAATCAATTATTATTTCAGAAAATTTCTCATGAATATCCAAAACAGCATAAACGAATTCCAACGTGCACAGGAAAGCATTCCGGGCGGGGTAAACTCACCTGTGCGGGCATTTAAAAGCGTACATGGCGATCCAATTTTTATAAAACAAGCAAAAGGTGCCCGAATAACTGATATTGACGGCAACGCATACATCGACTTTGTAAGTTCATGGGGTCCAATGATTTTAGGTCATGCTGACGAAAGAGTGATAAACGCCATACAAACGGCCGCAGTATACGGAACAAGCTTTGGAGCACCCACCGTTGCTGAAACCGAAATCGCAGAGCTGATAAAAAGAATGGTTCCTTCCATCGAGCTGGTTCGTATGGTGAATTCAGGTACGGAAGCTACCATGAGTGCTTTGCGCCTGGCCCGCGGTTTTACGGGAAGGGACCTGGTGGTCAAGTTCCAGGGCTGCTATCATGGTCATGCCGACAGTTTTCTGATTAAAGCCGGATCTGGAGCGCTTACGCTCGGCTATCCCGATAGTCCCGGTGTTACGCAGGGAACCGCAAAAGATACGTTAATTGCTCAATACAACGATTTATCGTCGGTGGAAGAAATCTTTAAACAGAAAGGCGACCAGGTAGCTGCGGTAATTGTAGAGCCTGTGCCTGCCAACATGGGAGTAATTCTTCCCGAAACTGGCTTTCTCGAAGGATTGCGTGAAATAACCTATAAATATGGAGCCTTATTGATATTTGACGAAGTAATTTCCGGCTTTCGCCTGGCAAAAGGCGGGGCGCAGGAGTATTACGGCGTAATGCCCGACATAACTGCACTTGGTAAAATCATTGGGGGAGGTTTACCGGTGGGGGCCTACGGGGGACGGAAAGATATCATGAGCAGGCTTGCGCCTCTCGGGCCGGTTTACCAGGCTGGCACGCTGGCAGGAAATCCTCTTGCCATGAGTGCCGGACTGGCAACCCTTAAAATTATCGACGAAACACCTGGTTTTTACAAAGAGCTCGATCGAAAAGGCGCTTTACTGGAAAATGGGCTTCGTGCGAATCTTCAAGATACCGGAATACCTGGGATCATTAACCGTATTGGCTCATTAATGACCTTGTTTTTTACGGAAGAAAAGAAAGTAAATTCTTACAACACTGCCGTAAAATCGGACACCGGAAGGTATGCCCGGTATTTTAAACTGGCGCTCGAAAACGGTATTTACCTGGCGCCATCGCAATTCGAGGCGGCTTTTGTTTCCCTTGCGCATACCGATGATGATATTGAAAAGGCTGTAAAGGCTGGCCTTACTGCTTTGGAGATGATAAAAACGCAGTAACCTTGGACTAACCCTGGCAGGGTTTATTCCGGGGACAAAATAAACTGAACTTTTATTCATGCAAAACTCAATATTTCTCAATACGCTAAAAGGCATAAAAACTTCCCGTCCGCCTGTATGGTTTATGCGGCAGGCGGGCAGGGTGCTGCCCTCATATCTCGAACTTCGCGCTAAGCATTCGTTCTGGCAGATGATGAACGATCCCGGTCTTGCCGCTAAAGTAACCCTTCTGCCCGTATACGATCTCGGGGTAGATGCAGCCATCCTGTTTTCCGATATCCTGGTAATTCCATATGCCATGGGCATGGGGCTCGATTTTACCGACCACGGCCCAAAATTCGACAAACCCCTGAAGGATTACGAAAACCCGTTGACGAAGCTGAATCCCGATCCGGGTAAGCTTCAATATATCTACCGGGCCATCGATGAAATTGTGAAGACCCGTCCGGAAAACACCCCGCTTATTGGTTTTGCCGGAGCACCGCTCACTGTTCTTTGTTATATGCTCGAGGGGTTAAGCAGCAAGGCGAATTTTCCCGATGCCATTTCGTTTATCTATAGGAATAAAAGTATTACGGAAAAACTGGTAGATGCCGTAACTGACCTTACCATTGAATATGCAACGCAGCAAATCGCCCATGGAATCGACACCTTTCAGCTATTCGAAACCCATGGAGGAATTCTTCCTTTCGATTTTTACAAGACGATGTTTTTCCCTGCCATACAAAAAATATCGAAGGCTGTGCGCGACAAAGGAATACCTTTTATCTATTTCCCAAAGGATATAGGGACAGGATTCAGCCATATAACACCCGATATCTGCGATTTTGTGAGTGTCGACTGGCAAACACCCATCACCGAAGCGCGAAAATCGGTTCACCCCGGTGTGGGTCTGCAGGGGAATCTCGATCCGCGCCTTCTTTTTGCAGACCAGTCCGCCATTGAAAAAGAACTGGTGAAATACATAGAATTTGGGAAAGCAGAATACAAATGGATTTTCAATCTCGGTCATGGTTTTATGCCGGGAATTCCGTTTGAAAACGCAAAATATATTGTCGATTGGGTTAAAACAACCAACTGGAAGAGATGAGGATGAACAAATTATTACTAAAATATAACAGGCCTGGGCCTCGTTACACAAGTTATCCGCCCGCCACTTTTTTTCATACCGGCTATACAGCGGAAGAGTATAAACAATCGGTAGTCGATTCAAATCACGAGAAGCCTGAGAACATTTCGATATACATTCATATCCCTTTCTGTCCCCGTCTCTGCCATTTTTGCGGATGCAACACCGGGATCGCGAAAGAAAAGAATCATATCGAGCGTTACGTTCGTGCATTAATCAAAGAGATTAATACGGTTTCGCCGCTGATCGATAAAAAACGGCCGGTAACACAGGTTCATTGGGGTGGGGGTACTCCAAATTCCATTCCGTTCGACTACATCGTGGAAATCATGGACACGTTGAGAGCAAATTTCGAGTTTCATCCCGGAGCCGAAGTTGCCATGGAATGTAGTCCTGCCTATCTCACTCTCGAAAACATCGATACCCTGGCAAATACGGGATTCAATCGCATCAGCATCGGGGTACAGGATTTTCACCGCGAAGTGCTCGACACGGTAAACAGGCTGCCGTCACGCCTTCCTATGGAGGAATTGTTTCAGCATATCCGGGCGAGAGGGTTTAAGAGCATTAATATCGACCTTATTTACGGTTTGCCGAAGCAAACGCCGGAAATTTTTGCCGATTCCATAAAACAAGCCCTGGCATTGTCGCCCGACAGGCTTGTTACTTTTTCGTACGCCCACGTTCCCTGGTTTAACAAGTCGATGGTAAAACTCGAAAAATTTGGCTTGCCTACCACTGAGGAAAAGTTCGGGTTGTTCGGATTGGCTTACGTAATGCTCACATCGAACGGGTATGTCCCCATTGGTCTCGACCATTATGTCAGGCCCACCGACGACTTAGCTATTGCACTGAAAGAACATAAGCTACACCGTAACTTCCAGGGATATTGTACGCGTGAAACCACTGGCCAGGTGTATGCCTTCGGGTCGAGCGGAATAAGCCAGTTGTGGAATGCTTACAGCCAGAATATTAAAAATTACCAGCAGTACATCGAGGCCATCGAAAATCATGATTTTGCTGTTGAAAGAGGGTACCGGCTCACCCAAACCGACATCATCTGCCGCGAAGCCATAAACTCGGTGATGTGCAACGGATACCTGAATTTTGAAGAAATGGCCCATCAGTTCGGTATTTCAGAAGATGAGCTGAAAAGCACTTTACAATATTCACTCGAGAAATTATCGGAATTTATCGACGACGGATTGGTTACCCTCGACGGCAAAGGAATCAAGGTAAGTCAGCAGGGGATGCTGATTGTTCGCAACATAGCCATGGCTTTCGATCCCCAACTGGAAGTAAAACAAGGCATGTATTCAAAAACAATTTAATTTTTCATGGAAAAAACCGTTGAAATAGCTGTTATAGGCGCCGGGCTTACCGGGTTGACCACTGCTTTTTACCTAAAAAAGAAGAATAAAGATTTTATTGTTCTTGAGGAAAAAGACAGGCCGGGTGGAGTAATTCAAACCAGGCACGAGAATGGTTTTACTTACGAAGAAGGACCCAATACCGGAGTGCTTGGAAATCCCGATGTGGCTGAACTTTTTGAAGATCTCGACGGTTTGTGCACATGTGAAGTGGCCGGCGATAATGTAAAGAAGCGTTACATCCTGAAAAACGGAGTTTGGGAACCCATGCCCATGGGGCTAAAGCAGGCGGTGAACACCCCTCTTTTTACCACAAAAGATAAATTCCGGCTTTTGGGCGAGCCATTCCGCAAAAGAGGTGCCAACCCTGAGGAACCCCTCAGTGAAATGGTAAAACGCCGCATGGGGCAAAGTTTTCTCGATTATGCGATCGACCCCTTTATACTTGGGGTTTATGCCGGCGATCCTTCCCGGTTGCTCACTAAATACGCTTTCCCAAAACTTTATAACCTTGAACAAACCTACGGCAGCTTTATTGGCGGGTCGGTAAAAAAGATGTTCCAGAAGAAAGATGAACGTGAGAAAAAGGCTACCCGGAAGGTATTTTCGGTACATGGAGGGTTGTCGGGTTTTACCGGTGCACTTTGGAAATCGGCAGGAGAAGACCGCATTTTTTTGAATGTAAAGAATATCGAAATACAGCCTGAGGAAGACCATTTCGTCATTACAGGAATACTGAACCATGAAATAGTGACCCTGATAGCCCAAAGGGTCATCACCACCACCGGATCTTATACTTTGAGATCGATGCTCCCCTTTGCGGATAAAAAGTTACTGCTTGCAGTGGAGAAAGTTAAATATGCCCGTGTTATGCAGGTTGTACTTGGGTTTAAGCAATGGAACGGGATGGAACTCGATGGCTTCGGCGGGTTAATACCTTTTAAGGAAAAGCGCGATATTCTTGGAGTGTTGTTCCTGTCGGCATTATTGTCGGACCGTGCCCCTGAAGGAGGGGCATTGTGCTCTGTTTTTGTGGGTGGTGTGCGGCGCGAAGATTTGCTCGATAAAACAGACGATGAAATCAGGAGAATTGTGGAACGCGAGTATTCCGATGTAATGCGGCTAAAGGAATTTAATCCCGATTTGTTTAAAATTATCCGATACCAGCATGCCATTCCCCAGTATGGAATCGAAAGCCGGGAAAAACTCGAGGCCCTTGAACAGTTGCAGTCGGCGTATAAGGGACTGATTATCGGTGGAAATCTTCGCGACGGCATCGGCATGGCCGACCGGATAAAGCAAGGCAAACATTTTGCTGATATAGTTTGATTTGTAATTCTATACTTTATGCACCAGTTTCTGATCATATTACACATTATCACAAGTTCTGTTTTTATCCTTGTGGCCATAGCGGTAACTGCAAGGTCTGTAGTAGGATGGTCGAAAAATCTGAAGTATTCGAAAACAGACAAATACATGTCATATCTGTTTATGGCGCTGTTATACCTTACCCTGGTGCATGGGATCATTATGTATTTCTTTATCGACCCTTCGTCTAAATCGGCCATGGATATTCAGCATGCCATAAAGCGGGCATCGCTGAGGTTTTGGGTGGTAGAACATTTTTATTTCATGACGTTTGCCCTGATTCTCTCCCAGATCGGAGGAATATTTATCCGTAAAACCACCATCGATAAAAACCGTTTTGCGTATGCTTCATTTTATTATGGCATAGCCACATTTATTACCGTAGTTTCCGTGACATTTTATTTTATTTACCGCTAGCATGATGAAATCAAAAACAGCAGTTCTCCTTTTGAATATAGGTACCCCCGACAGTCCCGAAACATTCAAGGTACGAAAGTACCTGTTCGAATTTTTGAACGATAAACGGGTAATCGATATTCCGTGGCTTTTACGGAAAATGCTTGTCAACTTCATTATTGTTCCGTTTCGTGCTCCAAGGTCGGCAAAGCTCTATCAAAAACTATGGACCTGGGAAGGTTCACCCCTTCTTTTTCATGGGGTATCGGTGCAGCAAAAGTTGCAGCAAAAGTTGGGTGAAGGGTATATCGTTGAATTTGCCACGAACTACCAGCGGCCGAATATTAAGGAAGTAGTAGAAAAAGTTCTGAAGCAGAATGTGAACCGAATCATCGCATTCCCGCTTTTTCCGCAATACGCAAGTTCTACCACCGGCTCAGCTATCGAAAAGCTATTAAAAATACTGGCTCACGAATATAAAATTCCTGCTATTACCACTATATTGCAGTATTACGATCATCCTTTATATCTGGAAGCCATGGCTGCACGCATTTTCGATTACGATTACCTGAGTTACGATCACATTCTCATAAGTTATCATGGCCTGCCTATAAACCAGGTGAATAAGTCACACTATGGAAAAGCCTGCGAACATTATAACTGCACCATAGAAGTTACGGAACAAAACCAATATTGCTATCATGCTTCATGTTATGCCACATCGCGGTTATTAGCCGAAAAGTTGAACCTTGATGAGAACAGGTACACGGTTTGTTTTCAATCGCGCATCGCCAAAAACTGGCTGTCGCCTTTTACCGATGAGGTTATTACAACACTGGCAAAGGAGGGGAAAAAACGCCTGCTGGTAATTTGTCCGTCGTTTACCGCCGATAGTCTGGAGACCACCATCGAAATCGGGCACGAGTACAAGGATTTATTCCTCCAAAACGGCGGTACAAAGCTTACAATAGTGGAAAGCTTGAACGATAGTGAGCGTTGGGTTGATGCGATTGGGGAAATGATTTCTGAAAAGAAAAACCTCCAATAACTAATAGGCCTGGGGTTGAAAGTAGCCAGTTTAAAAATAAAAAACAAGTTTTTAGAAGGCATTCTGAGGCTTAGTGGGGCTTTTGGAAAGTGTTGGGAATCTGCTTAAAACGATGAAAGGCATCGCTGGCAAATTAAGGCAGCGACAGCTATCTTAATAAATCAATAAAATCAGATTAATAGATATCGACTCCGAATCGTGGATTTACTGCATTATTGTAAATAGATCCGAATGTAAATAATAATCCAAAGGTTGTATTATAAGTATATTGAGTTGCTATTTCTTTTCTTCTTAAAAGCATTTCCTCAAAAGTTGAGCCCCCTTTTTCGAGTGAAAACTGATCGTGAACAAGTGAGACTCCACCGCCGATATTAAATGATAATCCTTTTGCTATTCGCAAATCGAATCTGCCAATTAAACTGAGATGATTTTTGCTCCAATCATGTAGGTAATTTTTCCATGAAAGACTTATATTTCCTGATCCCCATTTCTCAACAACTTTATAGGCTACAGAGAGTAACTGAGAACCCAAATTTTCCTGTACTTTGTTGTAAATTGTGGTATCGCGGTAATTATAATATTCATAACCAATTCCATACTGAAATCTGAATTGCCGGCGGGTAGCCTGAGCATAGGGAAATATGTTATATTCTATGGCAGGGCGAAATATCAAAGAAAAATCGGAATTACTATAAATTGAAGAATTTACATAGGCTGAGGACCCGACCGACCAGTGTTCATTGATACCTTTAACATACAGAATATTTGCATATTGGCTCCGGCTGTAACTTTTAATCACCATTTCACCTATTTTATATTTATTATCCCTCCATCCATAACTATAACTTACACTAAGTTTAGTTTTTTCAGTAATCCTTTCTGCATCGAAATTGCCATTCATTATGGTGGATTTGTAACTTTTCTCGCCATTCAGGAACCCGGATATACTTGTCCGGAACACCCAATTGTTCCATTTATCTGTCGTAACTGTTTCCTCAATCTGTTCAGTAAACCAAATATCAAAAAACTCAGTAAGAGGTGTTTTTAGAACATAGCGCATAAGTGCCATTTTAAGGATTTTAACGGTCTTTATCCGTCTTACTTCATCTGTTTCATCAGGTGAATGGGATATCATAATAGTATCATTCATGCCTGCAAACCTGTTCTGGCCTACAAAAAAATACGTTTCTTTTCCTCCGCCAGACCCGGTAGGCTGATAGGCCGAGATTACATAAACATCTGCAACTCTGAGATCTCTTACATAATTAATAAAGGTTATCTCCTTTTTGATGTAGCTGGAAGCACCCATGTAAACATTCAGGGCATCCTTCCGGATTGTGTCAGATTCCATTAAAGCTTCCTGGGAAAAACAGGTTCCGGATAAGATTAAAAACATTAAAGAAATTAAAGTTTTCATGATTGCAGGGTGTTTTGGTAGTTGTTTTTTTAGACAGACATATAAATATAGAACAATTAGTTAGTTATATGGGTATCTGGAATTATTAACAATCTTAATTTGAACAAAAACAAAGCAATCTTATAAACCTCCTAAAGAGATGTTACCTGTTGTTCTATAATTCATTAATCTTATCAAATGAAATTTTTATTCCTTTTATTAAAGAGGAACTAAACCCTTGGTGTTCCATTTCATTTAAACCAACAATAGTACATCCCTGAGGAGTGGTAACTCTATCAATTAATTGTTCTGGGTGAACTTTTTCTTCAATCGTCATTTGTGCAGCTCCTTTAACAGTCTGTGAGGCGATAGACAAGGCAGTTTGAGCGTCAAAACCAATTTCAATACCTGCTTGCATAGCTGCTCGAATATATCGTAAAGCATATGCCGTGCCGCAAGCTCCTAAAATGGTAGCTCCATTCATCAGTTTTTCTTCAATAATTAAAGCCGTCCCCAAAAGACTGAATAATCCGAAGATTTTTTGACCAGCTTCTTTGCTTCTTTCTGAAAATGAAATACATGTTGCAGATTCACCAAATTGAGCCGCAATATTTGGCATAATCCTAACAATTGAATGTGCATGATTTGTTTTTTGCTCCAAAGTATCAATGCTTAATCCACTTACTGCAGATACTATAATTTTATTTGCTATGTGAGGTAAGATTTCATGTAAAACAACATTAGTCTGATATGGTTTTACAGTTAGCAGGATGATATCAGCTTGGTTGATTTCAAATGTATTGTCGGATGATACGCGAATATTTTGGCTTTCTAAAAACTGAATTTGTTGAATATTGCGTCTTGTAATTGTGATTCCGGAGTTTGAAGAAAACTTTGATAATCCTATTGCCAAGGCAACTCCTAAATTTCCGCCTCCTATGATTTGTATTTTTATTGTTTTTGTTTCCATGATAAATATATAATTTTCAGATTCTTTCTTTAGTTATTTTTAGAATTATTAAACTTCTCCAAGATTCATTTCAACTTGCGTATACTTATATGCTTTTTAGAATTACAGGTAACATCTCAATAATCGCAACCAGTTACGTTTTTTTGCGACTTGCACGGAACTCGCATAAGACGTAAAAACCACGCAATTCGTTGTCTTGATATGTATTGATTGAGTCCAATTGGATCAACCTGAGGACTTCCGGTAGTTCGTATTTCAGGAATCATGTTCATGTCGACTAAGTTAAGTGTTTTAACTCTAAGTGAGCACAATTCAAGAAGGTTTTTCACAAAATAAAAGTACTCCATCCAGGTTCTTAATTGCTAAGTTAAGGTATGATCAGAGCCTGTCAAGGGCAAGTCACAAGAAGTACCAGTGTTTCCATCATCAAAACAGGCCAATTCAGGCTGAACTAACTCTCGCCCTCAACTTATACTTATATACAAAGTATAATGACTACACCGCTCCTAATGGAGGTGCACCACAGCACTGGTGGGTTGCCGGGAGGAATAGCTATTTGGGAAGTAAAATCCCTAATCGACTCGATTGTCATGGTATCAAATACGTCGAATGCTTCTTAAATGATCAGAGGATTGATTATCAGTATACGGTGGTAAATGATCCTCAAAACGGAATGAACATCAAATTTATATTCAATTCGGATGGGACTTTCAGCCCTGTTCAAAGACCGGTTCCTTTTTTTTATGACGAGCGAATACCGACGGAAGTTACGCATCGGCGTAAGTATGTTGATACGAATGTACCCAATGATATTCAACGATTCCCCCTCGCCTGGGTTCAGGTAATCACTGATAACAGTCAAACCGAAAATGCCTGGGTTGAGGTTGATTATTTACGGTTGTACGGAAGAAGACGTGATTCCGGTACTCTCGAGTTAATCCAAGGCAATGAGTATAACCTGACTTAAAGTTCTTTTACAGATGGAGGATTATTTCTTAGATATCCTTTCTTTCCTACCGGATATGACAAATCAGACCCCATGACAGCCCCCATTCAAAACGGATACCTCACCTTTAATCCGATGACAGTCCCTGATAAAGTCTGGCACTGGTGGGGAAATGTGCGCACGCAAATAAATCCTGACAATTACATATCTTATAAGGTTGAATCACGCATTCGTCTTACCGGCCCGGTTCTGGTCAGTGCTGGCCTTGATTTTTATACGACATCTTCATCGGACTCTCCAAATGAAGCAGGTTCAGGCAACTGGTATCATAGCAATTCAAATGAATGGCAGACTATTATTTTCGATACCTTTGAAGAAACCTATAATGTAACTTTTCATCTGGTGTCAAACCTGTGTCAACCCTTAAAAGGTGGAACTATTACATTAAACACAACTACATTAATTTCCGATGCGCAAGGTTGTGCCATTTTCAACAATTTTCCGGTTGGTGCTTGTCAATATTCAATTAGCTGCCCGGGGTTTTTACCAATTCAAAGAACAGCGAATATTGATATTGACCACCAGTTGTTTTCAATAATTTTATCGTCCTCAACAAGCATCTGCACTGAAATTGAATCTGTCGTTGACAAAATTGATGTTTATTATTCTCTCGGCAACCGGATAATATCTTTAACTCCTTTCAAGAATCATATAAGTTTAAAGATAAATGCCCCTATAGGCACCTATTATTTGAAGATTAATACTAATGGAACCCAATATGTTAAACGGGTTACTCTACCATTATCACCTCGCAGGTCTCGGTTGCACAGTGGTATGACATCATTGGAGAGCAAACCGTTGCCATCCTGGACCGCATTGTTCAT
>JBBAAF010000104.1:0-13706 GCA_041658425.1 Bacteroidales bacterium
AAAGCGTTTAATCCAACAGCTTTAATCGATTTTCAAAAAAAGCATAACGAAAAGAAAATCAGCAAACTAAAGAAAATAATCGCTAAACTTGAGGCAGCTTGACAAAAGAGGTTATATAAGAGAGACGGATTATATCCGTCTCTCTTCGGATAAACATTCGGAGAGAGACGCATGTGATGCGTCTCTACAATATTCCCTCGGCAATTTTTCGGATATTATCGGCACGTCCCATGGTAAAGAAGTGGATAATCGGCACACCTGAATCAATCAACTCTTTTGATTGCTGAATGGCCCATTCGATACCCACCTGCCTGACCTCATCATTGTTTTTACATTTATCCATTTCACGTGAAAGTTCCTGCGGGATATCTACTTTAAAAGTCTGGGGCAATATATTAAGATGTTTTTTTATCGAAACCGGTTTAATCCCGGGGATAATAGGAACAGTTATACCTGCATTGCGACAGGCCTCCACGAAACTGAAAAATTTGCGGTTATCAAAAAACATTTGTGTAACAATATATTCAGCACCGGCGTCAACTTTCGCTTTCAGGTAAAAGAGATCGCTCTCGAAATTCGGAGCTTCAATGTGTTTTTCGGGATAAGCAGCAACACCAGGAGAAAAATGCAATGGTTCAGGGTTTTCAAGATCATCCTCGAGATATTTTCCATTATTCAGGTCAACAACCTGCTTCAGAAGGTCCAAAGCATGCTCATGCCCGTTCCCGGCAGGGACAAACCGACCGGTCAGCTGGCTGGCATCACCCCTGACTATCAGAACATTATATATACCCAAATAGTGCAAATCAATAAGAGCATCTTCGGTTTCTTCTTTCGAAAATCCCCCGCAGATCAGATGCGGAACCACATCCACCCTGTACCGGTTCTGTATGGCTGCTGAAATGGCCACTGTTCCGGGCCGTTTCCGCACTACCCGGGGTTCGAGCAATCCATCCGGTCGTTGTTTAAGGTCGATCTCAGCCTGGTGATAGGTGATATTGATATATGGAGGTTTAAATTCCATAAGCGGATCAAGGGTATCGTAAATAGTTTGAATACTGGAACCCTTGGTAGGCGGAAGTATTTCAAAGGAAACTTTCGGGCCGGTTCTGTTGCTTATATGTTCAGTAACTTTCATCGATAGTTCAGATGTGTTGCCAGTTGTTTTTCTGCATGTTGTATTGATATTCCCCTGCGTCGTGCATAATCCTTGATCTGGTCCTCACCGATACGCCCAACCTGAAAATATCTGGATTCGGGATGTACGAAATACATCCCTGCCACCGAAGCACCGGGATACATGGCAAGTGTTTCCGTTAGTTCAATACCTGTATGTTTTTCGGGATCAAGGATCCTGAAAAGTGTCAGTTTGTCCTCATGATCCGGGCAACTGGGATAACCAATAGCGGGCCGGATTCCCCTGTATGCTTCTTTCAGTAATTCCTCAGTATTGAGATTTTCTCCGGGAACATAGCCCCAGATCTCTTTTCTTACTTCCTTATGCAACCATTCAGCAAAGGCTTCGGCCAGCCGATCAGCCAGTACCTTTAACATCAGCGACCGGTAATCATCATTCTGATCGGCGAATTCCCTGCTTTTTTCATCGGATCCGATACCTGCCGTTGCAGCAAATAACCCTACATAATCCTTAACACCAACTTCTTCAGGTGCAATAAAATCGGCTAAACAAAGATTCGGCACTCCTGGTTCCTTTTGTTCCTGATTACGCAGAAAATAAAATCTCTCTAACACTTTTGAAGGATCCTCAGGATCATAAACTACAATATCCTCATGATCCGAGTTAGCCGGAAAAATACCTGCTATTCCATTCGCTTTCAACCACTTATTAGCTATTATTTCCTGCAGCATTTCTTCTGCATCTGCTATCAGACTCCTTGCCTCTGCCCCTTTTAACGGGTCCTCCAGAATTGCCGGGTACCGTCCGCGAATATCCCAGGTATATAGGAAAAACGACCAATCGATGTAAGGGATGAGTTTTTCCAGCGGAAAATCAAAAAACTCCACCAGGCCTAAATGATTGGGCTTAGAGATTCCGGCTCCATTATCCCAATCGATCTTTAAAGAATTCTCTCTGGCCTGAATCAGAGGAATATAACCGGCAGTCTTATCCCGATTGGCATAATCGGTACGGATTTTTTGATAGGCCAATTTGATTTCAAGTTTCCGGGCTTCAGATTTATCGGCAGAAAGCAGAAGGCTTGTAACACCGACCACTCTTGATGCATCCCTCACATGGACTACCGGTCCCTCATAAAAAGGATCGATTCGGAGCGCTGTATGTAATTCAGAAGTTGTAGCACCACCGATCAGAAGCGGCAGATTGAGTCCGGCTTTCTGCATTTCGCCGGCCACATAGGCCATTTCCTCAAGCGATGGGGTAATCAATCCACTGAGACCGATTATAGTAGTTTTTTCACGGATAGCTGTGTCAATAATTTTCTCGGCCGGTACCATAACACCAAGGTCAATTACCTCATAATTATTACATTGCAATATTACACCCACAATATTTTTACCGATATCATGAACATCCCCCTTTACTGTAGCCAGAACAACTTTGCCAGCGTTGCTGGCACTCGCTCCGGTAAGCTTCTCAGCTTCAATAAACGGGGTTAGATAAGCGACAGCCTTTTTCATGACCCTGGCGCTTTTAATCACCTGGGGAAGGAACATCTTTCCGGAGCCAAACCGATCCCCTACTACTCCCATTCCATCCATCAGTGGCTGTTCAATCACTTCGAGGGCATATTTAAATAATTGCCGGGCTTCTTCAACATCAGCCTCAATATAATCAGCTATACCGGCAACCATCGAATGTATCAGCCTATCTTTAACACCCAGCGATCTCCAATCATCAGGCTGCCCAATATTCTTTTTATCCGGGTCCCCGGTTTTCTCAGCATAAGCCAATAACCGGTCCGTAGCATCTTTTCTTCGATTAAGAACCACATCCTCAGCCAGTTTCAGTAGAGCAGGATCCACCTCGTCATAAACCTGCAGCATAGAGGGATTTACAATGCCCACATCCATACCCGCACGAATTGCGTGGTAAAGGAACACGGCATGCATAGCCTGCCGGATATTTTCACGCCCGCGGAAGGCAAATGACAGATTGCTCACCCCACCTGAAACTTTCACTCCAGGAAGATTCTGTTTGATCCATCTGGTTGCCTCGATATAAGCCAAACCATATCGGTTATGCTCTTCCATCCCGGTTGCCAACGCCAGAACGTTGGGATCAATAATAATATCTTCGGGCGGGAAATTCACCTTGTTAACCAGCAAGTCGTAGGAACGGCGGGCAATCCCGATTTTTCTCTCATAAGTATCTGCCTGACCCAGTTCATCGAACAGCATGACAATAACGGCAGCGCCGAAGCGGCGCAAATACCTGGCCTGCTCGAGAAATACAGATTCTCCGGCTTTCAGGCTGATGGAATTAACGACTGATTTGCCTTGGGTATTTTTTAATCCTTCCTGGATCGCGGAGAACCGGGATGAATCGATCATAACCGGAACGCGTGCAATATCAGGATCCGTAGCAACCATACGGAGGAAACGGCCTATAGCTTCAGAGGCATCGAGAAGCGGATCGTCCATACATACATCTATCATCATCGCTCCGCCTTCGATCTGTTCCCTGGCAACTGTAAGGGCTTCCTCAAATTTTCCCTCACGGATCAAACGGGCAAATTGCTTTGAACCAGCAACATTTGTCCGCTCACCGATATTGATGAAATTGGATTCGGGACGGATGATGAGAGGTTCGAGGCCGGTAAATACGGTCGTATGCAGGGGAGGACCCGCGGGTCCTCCCCTACGAACGTTCGGCCGACCTGAAACCAACCGATGGATTTCCCGGATATGTTCTGGTGTTGTGCCGCAGCATCCTCCAACCAGGTTTACCAGGCCCTCATCCAGAAAAATTCTGATCCATTCGGCCATCTCCAGTGCGGATTGGGTATAGTCGCCAAGTTCGTTGGGAAGACCGGCGTTGGGATGGGCAGACGTGAATATGCGGGAGGGCCTTAGAGCCCTCCCGTACTGATCTGTCAGGCGGCGCAATTCTCTCAGATAAGGCAAAAGCTCCTTAGCTCCTAATGCACAGTTAATTCCGACCACGAGTGGATTGGCATGAAGAATCGAGTAGAAAAAAGCTTCCAGGGTTTGGCCTGATAAGGTTCGGCCGCTCGCATCGGTGATGGTTACCGAAATAACAATAGGCCATTCCTGACCGCGGGTCAGGAATTCCTCCTGCAATCCAAATATTGCCGCTTTTGCATTCAGTGTATCGAAAATCGTTTCGATGAGAAATCCATCAACCCCGCCATCAAGCAATGCGGCTGCCTGCTGCTGGTAGGCTTCAGCCAGCTGGTCGAAAGTTATATTCCGGTATCCCGGATCATCCACATCGGGCGACATGGAAGCTGTCCGGTTTGTAGGCCCCATGGCACCCAAAACAAAAACATTGTTCCCGGCAGCCCGGCGGGCAATTTTTGCGGCTTCCAGATTAATCTGATAAACAAGGTGCCCGGTCTTATAATCGGATTGTGATATCGAATTGGCATTAAAGGTGTTAGTCTCAATAACCCGCGCACCAGCATCGATATATTGCCGGTGGATATCAAAAATCACATCCGGTCTTGACAAATTCAGCAGATCATAGTTCCCTTTTAACGCCAAGGGATGGTTTACCAAATCACTAAAACGATAATTGGATTCAGTCAGTCGAAGCTTCTGAATCATAGTCCCCATAGCACCGTCAAGAATCAGAATTTCAGACGATAAGGCATCTGATAACCGATTATAAGAAGGGTGTTTTATCATATCAATCAATTTTCCCTGTCCAGGCAATAAAAACGTTTAACTTCCTGATCAGGTTCCTCATTTTATGCAAGTTATCAAGTTTTAGTCTGCCGATCACATAATTATAATCAGGCCCGGTATATTTCTCCGAGATTGATTCAAAATCAAAGTGGCTAAGATCCACGAGATCATGATATCTTACATACACTTCAAGAGCAATATCCCGGGTATACAAAGGAGAGGCAAAGAAGTTCAGTTTCTTATACTCATACCGGTAATGGTGCTTTCTCGCGGTAATGTCAGAAAGCACAGCAGATCCCGTGGGAAAGGCCCCTGCCCCTTTGCCGAACATAAACTGTTTATCATAAAACTGTCCTTCAATGATAACGCCATTGTACTCCTCTTCCACATTGAAAATATATTCATCGGCACTAACCAGTTTCGGCAACACGAACATGCTGAATTTCTTCCCGTTCACCTTGCTCACCTGGGCCACCAGCTTTATTTTTTTGCTTTTTTCGCGGGCGTAAAGTATGTCATGGTCCGATACATTGCTGATTCCATAATGGAAAACCTCTTCCGGATCAACCAGGGTTCCGAAACCATGCAATGCCAGGATGATCAGTTTAAACATACTATCGAAGCCATCCACATCAAAGGAAGGATTACTCTCGGCAAATCCCAGTTCCTGAGCATGTTTCAGAGCTTCGTCATAGGTCCAGTTCTGTTGAAATATCCTGGTCAGGATAAAATTGGACGATCCGTTTAAGATACCCGTGATAGATTGCAGGAGGTCGTTATCGTAATACTCCTCCAAATTACGGATAACCGGAATACTGCCGCAGGCAGAAGCATCGTATAGCAGCGCAACATTATTATCACGCTGGATGTCAATCAGTTCTTTAAGGTGATGGGCCAGCATGTTTTTATTCCCCGAGACCACTGATTTGCCATTAAGTAATGCAGTTTTCACAATCTGATAAGCCGCATCTGCATCATCAATCAATTCAACGATCAGATTGACTTCAGGATCATTGAGCAAATCATCGGGATTGAAGGTGAACAGTTTGCTGTCGAGTGGTCTCGGCTTATTCTTCTGCTTCACACAGATTGATTTTATGGTAGCATCGGCGGTTTGAACATCCTGTAAAACTTTATACAGTCCCTGGCCTACCACTCCAAATCCGAATAATCCGATTACCAGTTTGTTTTCCTTGTCCGTTGTCATCGTGTCAGTCATTAATGATAGGCTTTAAGATATTGGTGAGGGCTTCCACTTCGATCAGGAAACCATCGTGGCCATAAAAGGAATCTATTTCAAAATAAGTTGCATCAGGCACCAGTTCGGCAATCAGTTTTTGTTCTTCAGGCGGGAAAAGCAGATCGCTGGATATTCCTATTGCGATGGTTTTGGCTTTGATCCTGGAAAGAGCCTGTTCCAGGCCCCCCCGGTTTCGGCCGACGTTATGGGAATCTAAGGTTTTGGAAATGGTGTGGTATGAGTACGCGTTGAACCTGCGATCCAACTTTTGACCCTGATATTGCTGATAGGAAGAAGCTTTGTAGTTCTCGAGCTTATCATCTTCAGGATCAGTTTGTGTATGCTGATAAGTATGTCTGTTGCGATAGCTGAGCAAAGCGATTGCACGTGCCGCACGAATACCTTTGGAGCCTCCGTCTGCCATGCCCCCGGCAAAAGTTTCATCGGCCAGCAAAGCCATTCTCTGAGCTTCGTTAAAGGCTATGCCCCAAGCAGATGCGCGGGCATTAGTAGCAACCGGGGCAATAAACCGGAACAGTTCCGGTTCCTCAATGGCCCACTCGAGAATTTGCTGACCGCCCAGGGAGCCGCCGATTCCAAGATGAATCTTCCTGATTCCCAGAAACTTCCGCAGCTCTTTTAGTACCTGCACGATATCCCTGACTGTAATAAGCGGGAAATTATTCAGATAGGGCTTATTGGTTTCAAAGTCGATTGAGAGCGGACCGGTTGTTCCATAGCATGATCCCGGAATATTTACACAAATGATGAAGTATTTATCGGTATCCATCAGGCAACCCGGACCCACCATACCCGGCCACCAGTCAAAGACATCCGAATTGGCCGTGAGTGCATGGCAAACCCAGATTACATTATCGAGCGTTTCATTGAGTCTTCCGAAGGTATGAAAGGCAACCTGCCACTTCCGGAGTGAAGCGCCGCTTTCCAGATGAAGCGGCTGCGTAAACTCAAAAATATGCGATTCTAGCTGTGTCATAGCTGATTGAATGCCTGTTCAAAATCTGCGATGATATCGTCAATATGTTCGAGCCCGACTGAAACCCTGAACAGATTCGGATGAACACCGGCAGCTATCTGTTCGGCTTCGCTCAATTGCTGATGAGTAGTGGCAGCCGGCTGAATGATCAGGGTACGGGAATCACCGACGTTTGCCAGATGGCTGACAATTGAGAACTTTTCAACCAGGTGACGGTTTATCTGCTTATCGCCCTTCAGAATGAAGGACAAGACACCGCCGAACCCATTCTTTAGGTACTTTAAGGCCAGGGTGTGGTTGGGATCATTTGGCAATCCGGGATAACCCACTTTCTCAACCTTTGGATGTTTTTGCAGATATTCAGCCAAAGCTAAGGTGTTTTCACACTGGCGGTCCATTCTAAGAGAAAGCGTTTCGAGTCCCTGGATAAGAAGGAAAGCATCAAATGGACTCAAAGACGGCCCAAAATCCCGCAAGCCGATGGTCCTTGCCCGAACTATATAAGCTTGATTTTTAAACTGTTCGAACCATTTAATACCATGATATTCAGGAGATGGCTCAGTTAATTGGGGAAACAGGCCGTTATCCCAGGGGAAATTCCCTCCATCCACAATAACTCCGGCAATAGTTGTTCCATGGCCGCCAATCCATTTGGTAGCAGATTCCACAATAATATTTGCACCATAATCAATCGGCCGGCATAAATAGCCTCCACCTGCAAAAGTATTATCAACGATAAGCGGTATACCATGCTTCTCTCCCAATCGGGCAAAAGCTTCGAAATCCGGTATTGAAAACCCGGGATTACTGATGGTTTCCACGTATAATCCTCTGGTTTTGGAATCGATAAGCTTTGCAAAATCTTTCGGATGGTCCGACAAAGCAAATCTGACTTCAATGCCAAGATTTTTAAAACTGTGGCGGAATTGAGACAATGTTCCACCATATAAAAAGGGTGATGAGATCAAGTTGTCACCCGGTTTAAGGATGTTATTCAAGGCGATAAACTGTGCTGCTTGCCCCGAGGCCACAGCCAGAGCACCGGTTCCGCCTTCGAGGGCGGCTATTCTTTTTTCAAAAACCTCAACTGTCGGGTTGGAGATTCTGGAATAAATATGGCCGGCTTCTTTGAGTTCAAAAAGTCCGGCAGCATGATCCGCATCGCGGAAAATATATGAAGTTGTCTGATAAATGGGAACTGCCCGGCTAAGGGTATCGGAATCTGGCTGGTGACCGGCATGGATCTGCAGAGTTTCAAATTTGTATGACATAATGTTAAAATTTACGATTGAGTAAGATTTACGATTGACGATTTTGTTATGCGTGGCTTATGACACGCGATAATAAAAAATTAAACAAAGTTAAAATCAATGGAATTGACCAATGCTCTGGTCGGGAGTCCAGGGGTAAGCTGGGTTAGGCTTACCCCAAAAGCATTAACATATCCATCATCCAGAAGGGTGGGACTAAAAGATATGTTTTTATATTCATCATGGTCTAACTAAAATTGGCCACAAATATAAAAGTTATTTTCAATAATCTCTAATTACTTTTCTTCAACATGGTAATGATTTTTATCACTACTGGATTATGCTATTATTACTATCATGCGAAAATTATTATTGATACCAGATATTTCTATCTTTGCCGAGAATTTAAAATGACCGTCAGTGGCATGATTTCTGCGATGAATGCCGAAATTATACGCAGAATGAACAGAGATTTGCTGGGGGGTTAAATAAAAAAAATAAATGCATGTTTCCTATTGTAAATAAGCAAACCATGGCAAAAGGCACGATTGTCCGTTTCGACATCAGTGCCCCGAAAATTGCCAGGAAGGTCCAGGCAGGACAATTCGTAATTATTCGTGTGCATGAGAAGGGTGAGCGTATTCCGCTTACCGTTGCTGAAGCTGATGCCTTCATCGGTACTATCACTATCATTTTCCAGGTTGTGGGAAAAACAACTGCTTTAATGCGGTCACTGAATGAGGGCGATATGATTCAGGATGTCGTCGGGCCCCTTGGCAAACCGGCTGAAACCCACAATCATGGTACAGTTGTAATGGTCGGTGGTGGGACTGGAGTAGCTATTATATATCACGTGACGAAAGCGATGAAGGAGGCCGGGAATAAGGTTATCGGCATAATTGGTGCACGGGAGCAAAACATGTTGATTCTTGAAGAAGAAATGAGGGTCCTGTGCGATGAACTATTTATTACCACCGATGATGGCAGTTACGGGATGAAAGGTTTCGTAACTGATCCGTTGAGGACATTGCTCACAGAGCGGAAGGATATTAATTTAGTCTATGCTATTGGCCCGATCATTATGATGAAAAATGTCTGTAAACTGACCAAAGAGTTCAATATGCGTACAATGGTCAGTCTGAATCCCGTTATGATTGATGGGACCGGCATGTGTGGAGGCTGCAGGGTATCTATTGACGGAAAAACCAAATTCTGTTGTGTCGATGGTCCCGATTTTGACGGTCATACGGTAGATTTTGATGAGTTGGAAAAACGCAACTCACTTTATCTGAAAGATGAAAAGGATTCATTATTGTTTTCGGTCCATTAAACTGGAGAAAATATGCTTGAACACGACATTAAAACCCTGAAAAACAAAATATATCTCAATATTTATTGCCCTCATTGCCAAAACAGCCTGAATGTTGCTGACAAGGGGAAGAACTTGCTGGTTTACAAAGCCATCTATAAGGGGGAAGAGATACAATTAAAGCTTGGCGCTTATCTCGATAATTATGAGACAGAAACTTCGGTTCCGATCGAATCGGGAGAGGTGTTGGACGATCTGCTTTGTCCGAAATGCAACCAATCCCTTGTCGATAATGGAAAGCATTGCGTCGAGTGTGAATCACCAGTGGCCCGGGTAACAGTCTCTGCCCAGTCACGTCTTATTCCCTTTTTTCATTGCCTGAAATCAGGGTGCCAATGGCATGGTTTATCGAAAGCCGATGAAAGAAAGCTCAAGCCTAAGGTTCCGCGGCAGAAAATGCCTGAGCAGGATAAAGATCTCCGTACTCATAATTTCCAGGAAGTTCCTTACGGGTATACAGGTGAACTAGCCTTGCTTGAAGCCACACGCTGCCTTCAGTGTAAAAAGCCATTGTGTGTTGACGGCTGTCCCGTTAATGTGGACATACCCGCTTTCATCGCCCTTGTGGCTGAGGAAAAATTTGACGAAGCGGCAAAAAAGATCAAGGAAACCAATGTTTTGCCCGCGATTTGCGGACGGGTGTGTCCGCAGGAGAGTCAATGCGAGGAAAAATGTATTGTGGGAGTCAAGGATGAGCCTGTTGCCATTGGACGACTGGAAAGATTCGTTGCGGACTATGAGAGAAACATGGGGCTGGTGAAAGTTCCCAATATCAAAGAAAATCTGGGACAAAAAATTGCTGTGGTCGGATCCGGTCCGGCAGGTTTGACAGTTGCGGCGGATATGAGATCTCTGGGATACGGCGTAACCATCCTGGAAGCTTCCCATGTTACCGGTGGGGTTTTAACCTATGGAATACCTGAATTCCGTTTGCCTAAAGCGATAGTTCAATTCGAGATAAATTATCTCAAAGAGTTGGGATGTCGGTTTGAATTGAACCACGTTGTTGGTCCGCTCACATCCATCGAAGAATTGCGACAGGAGTTCGATGCCGTCTTTATTGGTATCGGAGCCGGATTGCCGGTTTTCATGAACATCGAAGGAGAAGCTCTGGGATATGTTTACTCGGCAAATGAGTATCTAACCAGGATTAACCTGATGAAGGCATATTTGTTCCCGGAATATGACACACCGATGCCAAGAGGGGATAAAGTGGTTGTTATAGGAGGGGGTAATGTGGCAATGGACTGCGCCAGAAACGCCATCCGCACCGGCTCGAAGGAAGTGACCATTGTTTATCGCCGTTCGCGCAATGAACTCCCAGCCCGTTTGGAAGAAGTTCATCATGCTGAAGAGGAGGGCATCCAATTCAGGTTACTCACAAATCCCATTCGTTATATCGGGAATAGCCAAAGCCGGGTTACTGCCTTGGAATGCATTAAGATGGAACTGGGTGAACCAGATTCCAGCGGAAGAAGAAGACCTATCCCCATCGAAGGATCCAATTTCATTGTGGAATGCGACATGGCGATCGTAGCCATCGGAACCAGTTCTAACCCCATCATTTTTAAAACCACTCCCGATCTCGAAAGAAATAAATGGGGTTATATAAACGTGAATCCGGAAACGAATGAAACCTCAATTCCTTTGGTTTACGCCGGTGGCGATATCATTACCGGATCGGCTACAGTAATCGAAGCGATGGGTGCCGGAAGGATTGCCGCGAGAGATATGCACAAAAAACTGAGCGAAATCAGAAACAAAAAATAAAATATTACTCCGGGAAGCCACTGATACTGTTCAGTGGCTTTTTGTTGTTATTCAGATTCAACAAAGTCAGGGAATTGTTGTTTAAGTGACAAATATTTTGAGCCATGATTATTGGAATCCTCAAGGAAAAGCCTTATGAAAGAAGGGTCAGCATGCAACCTGCTTCTATTTCAAGCCTGATTCAGAAGAAAAAGGTGAGGGTATTGATCGAGAAGAGCGCCGGAGATGCCGCTTTCCTGCCTGATAAGGATTATGATGGGATTGCCGATGGAATAGTGGATTATGAACAGTTAGTTGAACAATCGGATTTACTGGTAAGGATCAGCACCCCCGATGATGACCTGATGGGCCGGATGCGTTCAAACCAGATATTGGTGGGTGTTCTGAATCCGCTTTGCAACATGCCCCTGGTTAAGAAACTACTAAATCACAAAATCACTGCCTTCAGCATGGATATGGTACCCCGTACCACCAGGGCCCAGTCCATGGACGTCTTATCATCCATGGCAACGGTAGCCGGGTATAAAGCCGTATTGGATGCAGCCATGCATTTACCGCATTTTTTTCCGATGTTCATGACGGCAGCAGGAACGATAGCTCCGGCGAAAGTCCTTGTTATTGGAGCAGGAGTGGCCGGGCTGCAGGCGATTGCAACCGCTCGCAAGCTGGGAGCACGTGTGGAAGCCTTTGAGAAACGCCAGGCCCAAGTGATTCATGAACATGCTGTTAAATCAGATGTAGTGATATGTTCAGCTCAGATACCCGGAAAATGGGCGCCAAGAATTTTGAAAAAAGAAACTGTTCAAGCGATGTCATCCGGATCGGTGATTGTCGACCTTGCAGCGTCCTCAGGGGGCAATTGTGAACTGACCGAACGATATAAAAACATCGTTTACAATCAGGTGACCATTATTGGCAATACTTCTTATACCTCTACACTACAAGCCGATGCCAGCAAGATGTTTGGACACAATGTGATGAATTTTCTCGACTTGCTCATAGATGATGAAGGAAATCTGAATCTTAATTTTGAGGATGAAGTCATTCGGGAATCCTGTGTTTCGCACAACGGCGAATATGTTAGCAAACGGATTAAAGAGTTTTACACAGAAAGCGCATAACCATGGAAGCCATTCTGGAGTTTATTTTCATTCATAAAGAGGCCATTTTCATTATTGCCCTGTCAATTCTCCTCGGCATTGAAGTCATTTCGCATGTGCCTGCTGTCCTGCATACACCGCTTATGTCAGGAGCAAATGCCATCCACGGGGTGGTCATTATCGGTGCCATAATCGTCCTGGGCCATGCCGGTACACTCACCGCCCAGATTTTGGGTTTTCTCGCCGTGGTCCTGGGTACCCTGAACGTAGTCGGTGGCTTTGTTGTGACCGACCGCATGCTGGATATGTTTAAGAAGAAGCCTAAAAAGAATTGAACATGAACGAGGCTATCCAATATACGCAGAACCTGCTTTTTACGATGGGTGATTCGATCCTGGAGATCTGTTACCTGGTAGCTTCAATTCTCTTTATTTTCGGACTCAAGAAGTTGAGCCATGCGGAATCCGCCCGCAAAGGCAATTTTCTGGCTGCAATTGGCATGGGATTAGCTATCCTGGCAACCCTGCTCTTCCACCGGATGGACGGTGAACCAATAAGGAACATCCCGTTGATATTTGTTGCCATCGGAATTGGGACTATTCCTGGCTGGCATATTGATCTTTGTGGTTTTCATATTGTCTCAGGGACACGTCAACCCGAAGGAAATCAGCTGGATGGCTTATGTATTATTAGGATTATCATTAGTATATGGAATAACCTTCGTCATCCCGATTGGTGGTGCAGATATGCCGGTAGTTATCTCCTTGCTGAACTCTTTTACAGGTGTGGCAGCAGCAATGGGCGGCTTCCTGTATAACAACCAGGTGATGCTGACCGGAGGAATCCTGGTAGGCTCGGCCGGAACCATTCTTACGGTATTGATGTGTAAAGCCATGAACCGTTCTCTCCTGAATGTGATCATAGGAGCATTTGGCGGAGGTGGAGCTGGTTTGGACAAAGTAGCCGGATCCATTAAAGAGATCAGTGTAAGCGATGCTGCTGTGCTGTTAAGCTATAGCCAGAAAGTTGTCATCGTCCCGGGTTATGGACTCGCAGTGGCCCAGGCACAGCATATCTGCCATGAGATGGAAAAGCTGCTCGACGAAAAGGGTGTCAATGTGCGGTACGCAAT
>JBBAAF010000105.1:0-13514 GCA_041658425.1 Bacteroidales bacterium
AATGCTGACTGAATTTATTTTTTCAAAGTTAGCTTTGGACCTGAGTTGCAAAAAATACAGGAGCCTGTTCATGGAATGCCTGGATATAGGGAGATTAGCTAGTTAAAAATTTACCGGAGTATTGTTATTTATTGAAATACTTTTGTATTAACGCCAGTAATTCATCTTTTAAAATGGGTTTTGAAATATAATCATTACATCCTGCTTCTAATGCCTTTTCGCGTTCACCTGTTAGTGCGTATGCTGTTTGTGCAATGATGATTACATCCTTATTAAATTGGCGTATTTGCCTGGTGGCTTCATATCCGTCCATTTCGGGCATTTGAATATCCATCATAACCAAGTCAATGTCAGGATTATTACGGCAAGCCTCAATAGTTTCAACTCCGGTTTTTACATGTAAAACTTCATGGCTGATTTTTTTGAGCGTTCTGGTGATGAGCAAATCCGATGTTTCATCGTCTTCGGCAATTAATATTTTCAGGTTTTTAATCTGATGATTCATTATTCCATCAGCCGAAACAACATTTGTAATGACGCTTTTTGCCTGCGTTTCAGCATTGTCAGGAATGGTAAAATAAAATACTGAGCCTTTTCCTTTTTCGCTTTCCACCCACAATTTTCCGCTGAGCATTTCCACATAGGCTTTAGTGATCGATAAACCCAAACCAGCCCCTTGTAAAGCTTGCTTATCGGTAATATCAGCCTGAACAAAACGTTCAAAAATAGCTTCCTGCCTGTCTTTGGCAATTCCAATGCCTGTGTCTTTCACAAAAAACTCTAGTTCGACAGGCTCACTATTTACTTTTAAGTTATAGCCAAATTCAATAGTGCCTTTATCGCTGTATTTTATGGCATTTTTGATAAGGTTAGTCAGGATTGCATAAATTTTTTCCCGGTCGGTTTTAATGATAGCTTCTTTTGACGGCAAAGAATTTTTAAAGGAAATCTGCATTCCTTTACCTTCAACCTCGGGTTTGAAGAAGGTATAAATGTATTCGATTTGCTTGTTTATATTCGACTCCGTAATATTAACTTCCATCAGTCCCGATTCTATTTTCGAAATATCAACAATATCGTTGATGATATTGAGCATACGGGCGCCGCTTTTCTCTATGATTCTAATATAATTTTGTTGCTCCTCACCGGTAAGATGAGGTTCTTTCAGTAGTTCGGCAAAGCCGAGAATACCATTCATGGGCGTTCTGATTTCATGGCTCATATTGGCAAGGAAGGCGGATTTGAGGCGGTCGCTTTCTTCGGCTTTAATTAATTCTGCTGCCAGTTTTTCTTTCTCTTCGTTTTGAAAGGCAAGCTCTTTGTTAGCAATGATTAATTCTTGTTCTGCATGCTTGCAGTCGGTTATGTCTTTATCGTATAATGCCTTTAAGGAATTATTCTCTTGCCGTAATTCTTGTAACTCTTTTATAAGTTCTTCTTTGGTTTTACCCTGATCATTCATAATTGTAGGTTATCTAATCTATGCTCATTGTAATACGCGGAGGCTTTCGGATCATGTTGAATGGCTTAATGATTGATTAGCAATTTCTCCTAAGAGCCTATTTAGCTCGTTGCGTTCACTCATGAGTTCAATTATTGCACGGGCTACGTCATCGGTTATGCGGCGGTATCCATTTAGCATGTCGCGGATTGTTCCTGGTTTTAGATTGGACTTCTTGGCTATCAGTAGCCTGTCCCCGTTTTGAAGCTGGTTGTTAATTTTCAGATTTTCAGGATATTTTATCTCCCTTGTTCCTGGTTTTTGTTTCATGTCGTATATTTGTCGCAATTTAATAGGCAGTATGTCGTTTATTAATACGTAACAAATATATACAGTATATTCTGTAATCGATACAAATAATGAAAAATAATACAGAAATTTCTGAAAGAATTTTACAAATAATTGATTTCTTGTCGATTAATCCTAATAAGTTATCAAAAAAATTAGGATATGATCGCACACAGACTATTTATGATATCATAAATTGTAAATCAGCACCAAGTTTTGACTTCTTTAATCGCCTGTATAATTCAGAATATTCTGAATTAATCAATCCAATTTGGTTGTTAACAGGCAAGGGAAATATAGTTAGATATGGTAGTCCCCTGGAACCAGGGATAGTTTCTGAGCTAAAATCTTCTTATGACATTAATTGTAAGTTCTGCGCCGAGAAGGAGAGAATAATAGAGGCCCTGCATGAGGCTAACTATGGATTACGCGCCGCGCTCGATGTTTATAAGAAAAAGGAGAAAAATAAGGGAAGCGTATCTAATAACGAAGCTACTTCTGAACCTCAAAAGTAAACCGCATGAAATTGATATGGGCATGTAAGTCTTAAGTCCCTGTTATACAGTCACAGTTACTTTTCATACTGGATTTGCATGGAACAAAAACAAAGAAAAACATCTTCATTACCACACTCCATTAGAAAATAAGTATCTTAGGATACCTGTTGGCTATCTTAAAAACAATCAAAGAAATGAAGACGAATTATTCCAACCGAAAGCCATTTTTCATCTTATCATTGGCTTACCTTCTTCTGGTATCGCCAAATCCGGGACAAGCCCAGGTTAAGACCTGGGAAGGTACAATCAACATACCAACCTATGGATGGGAAGATGATGTGAATCCCAAATTCTGGGCGATGGAAGGCGGTGCCAAAGGTTCCACCACGGTGCGGGCCTCCATTGTTTATCCATATTGCATGCAGGACCATCTTTCGCGAAAACTGGAAAATGTCACCTATAAAGCGATTTTCCTGGAGAACGAATACCTGAAAATTACCTGCCTTCCTGAATTGGGCGGCCGTTTGCATTCGATATATGATAAAACAACCAACCGCGAGGTTTTTCATAAAAACAGTGTGATCAAACCGAGCATGATTGCCATGCGCGGTGCTTTTATCAGCGGAGGTGTGGAATGGAATGCCGGGCCGCAGGTGCATACCGTTACCATTTTGTCGCCGGTGGATGTAATCTCCGGAGCCAATCCTGATGGTTCGGCCTTTCTCGAGGTCAGCAATCTGGAAAAAAGCCTTCGCACCCAATGGACTGTGCGCGTTACCTTGCATCCCGGCAAAGCCTATCTGGATGAGGAAATGCGCATTTACAACCCGACGGATGCCATGAATCCCTATTATTTCTGGAATTGTACGGCCTTTCCTCAACTACCCGGAACCCGGTTTATTTACCCTATGAGTTTGGGTACCGATCATTTTGGGGTTGAATTCTTCAATTGGCCGGTTAATAAAGGCAAAGATCTGTCATGGACAAAAAACTATGCAGATGCAGCCTCGATTTTTGCAGTGAATTGCGGGTACGATTTTTTCGGAGCTTATGATGTGGATCTCGACCGGGGCGTTATACAGGTTGCCAACCACTTTGAGCACAACGGTAAAAAAGCGTGGACCTGGGGCCAGGGGGAATATGGCAGGATCTGCCAGAAAAATCTGACAGATACTGATGGAAATTACATCGAAGTCCAGAGCGGTCCGCTGCAAACCCAATCCGATTATGGGATCCTTGCACCGAAAAGTCAGGTCTCATGGAAAGAATACTGGTATCCTGTTCATGGATTGGGCGACGGATTTGAATTTGCCAACAAGCGGGTTGCTTTCAGAACAGAACGGAAAAACGGGCAGATGGAGATCAGAATGATTTCAACTGAGAAATTTGCCGGGGCAATCTGTGCTATATATCAGGATAATAAAGAGATAAACGCTAAAAGGATCGATCTTTCGCCTGAAAAGGTGGCAACGATTTCTGTTCCTGCACCGACCGGAAATGAGGTGAAAGTGGTTCTGAAATCCTCTGATGGCAAAGAACTTGCCTCCTATAACAGCCCGCTTCCATTGCCACAGGTTATTCCGCCGCAACAACCCACTTATGTGAATAAGCCTGATAATCAGCTTACCCTGGAGGAAATCTACCTGAAGGCCCAAAAATTTGACCGGGCGCTCGACCGGAACATGGCAAGGAAATATTATAATCTGGTTCTCGAAGCGGACTCCCTTCATTTGGCTGCTCTCCGGGATCTGGCCATATTGGAATTCGAAGCCGCGCAATATAATATAGCTGCTAAGATGCTGGTTAAAGCTCTCGGGCAAATTCCGAATGATGATGGAATAGCCTGGTATTTCCTGGGATTGTGCGATTTAAAGCAACAAAAACCTGATGAGGCCATAAAATGCGGATTTAAAGCATCACGGTGCCTGGGCACGGAATCGATCGGATTTGATTTGGTTGGGCGGGGTCTGATGCTTCAGGAAAATTATGCGGAAGCCCTCGTGTCATTTGAAAAAGCAATGTTGGCGAATCAGAATAATGCCGGTGCACTTCATCATTACCTGATTGCCCTATATAAGAACGGGCAGAAAGAAGAAGCATTGGAATTGGTAAAGAACCGCATAGCAATAAATCCTACTGACCTTACGAACAGGGCATTGGAGGCAATTATCCTGAATAATCCGGTAGGTTTTACCTCTCAAGCGCGTGAATTTGTCGGGGAATATGATTTTGAGATGCTGGAAACCAGTATTGCCTTTTCGGAACTCGGATTGAATTCTGAAGCGGCATGGATACTCGAAAATGCATGCATCACAGGGCTGGAGGATAAAAAGCAAAACTTCCTGATTCAGTATCATCTTGCCTATCTGTTCGCCCAAACCGGGAATAAGAATAAAGCTTCCGGTTATCTGGCCAAAGCCGCAGGAAACTATCAGGATTTTATCATGGCCTCAAGACCTGAAACGATGGAAGTTCTGGAATTTGCGGTTAAGGAAAAACCGGACGACGCCCAGGCTTTTTATCAACTCGGCAACCTGCTTGGGAATTTTGGCAGGCTGGATGAGGCTGCAAATCATTGGAATAAATCTGTACAATTGAATCCTTCGATGAGTATTCCATGGCGAAACCTGGGATTGTACCATTGGGTGATCAGAAACGACCATTCGAAGTCTGAAATGTGTTTCCGAAATGCCATAAAGTCAAGACCCTCTGACCAGACCCTTTACCGGGATCTGGCAAGGGTGCTCATCGATAACGGCAGAAGACCTGAATCGATTCCGCTGCTTGAGAATATGGCATTTAAAGGTGTTAAGCGGTCCGATATCATCATTGATTTGGCGCAGTCCTATCTGGATGAGAAAAGATTTGATGAATCATTCAATCTTCTGATTTCAACACCCTATTTCGTGAATTGGGAAGGATCAACCATCACCTGGGACATATTCAATCAATCGCACATTGGAAAAGGAAAGGATCTGTTTAATCAAAAGAAATACAAAGACGCATTGGCTCAATTCGAAGCTGCACTCACCTTTCCGGAGAATCTCGGGGTGGGTCATTCCGTGAGGACTGAGGAGGCCGCTGCCTGGTTCTGGAAAGGGAAAGCCTTGCTGGCCCTTGGGAAATCCAAAGAGGCACTGGTTGCCTGGCAAAACGGAAGCAATTCCCCCGATGGTTCGGCAAAGCAAAATGAATGCAAGAAAATGTGCAAAATGCTGCTGGAGTAATGATCAATCATCCACCGAAGATTCCACCTAAGGGGAGCGACTTGTTGATGGATTTGGTCTGAGCACCTGCGGTTAATACCGATGCCGCTAATAGAACCGTAAGTAGTTTCTTCATTTTTAAATATTTAAACACATTGAGTATTGCTTTTTATGATGACACTCTTAAAATCAAAAGTATTGATAAAGTTTCTACTAAATTTAGAGCATGTAATTAGTTCCTGAAAATGCAAACCTATGGTGATTATTCTGAAAGCCGTTCTCGGTGTCATGACCAGCCTATTTGGATTTTATTACCTGAAAGATGTTTATAAAAATCAAAAATCATTTTCCGACAAGCCCTGGCCCGGACTCTTGGGTACCGGGTTTATTACCAATTTCTTAGATACGCTCGGTATCGGAAGCTTTGCCCAGCAGACCGCCATTTTCAAATTTTTTAAGCTGGTCGACGACCGGCTGATTCCTGGTACGATGAATGTCGGCAATACCATTGCAACTGTTACCCAGGCCTTCATTTTCATGACCGCGGTTAAGGTGGAGCCGGTTACCCTGGTTTCGATGTCGGTTGCTGCACCCATCGGGGCAGTTTTGGGTGCAGGTGTCGTGGCTAAAATGTCGCGTCGGAAAATTCAATTGGGTATGGGTATTGGCCTTTTAGTGGTAGCCATGACCATCCTGGCCGGGTTGCTGAAATTGATGCCGCTGGGCGGCGTGGCGATTGGACTAACCGGTTGGAAACTAGTTGTTGTTATAGTGATGTGTTTTATTTTCGGTGCCCTTCAAACCATCGGAGTTGGTTTTTATGCCCCGTGCATGGCGATGGTCTATACCTTTGGAATGGATCCAAAAACTGCTTTCCCGATCATGATGACTGCAACGGCTATGCTGATGGCCGCCGGCGGATCAAGGTTCATCAAGGAAAAAGCCTATGACCGTAAAGTTGCAATCGCTCTTACTGTTGCAGGGGTATTAGGCGTATTCCTGGCAGCCTTTGTCGTCAAAGCCTTGCCGCTGGAAGTGATGAAATGGCTGGTATGCGGCGTGGTTTTATATACCTCGATAACAATGTTCCTTTCAGCAAGACAAAAAAATTATGAAAGCATATAATCAATTGAATATCGGCCTGTTCGGTATCGGCTTGGATACCTACTGACCCCAGTTTGATGGGTTGCATGGGCCATTATTACAGCGGTATGCTGGATATCTATTCTGATATCACCAGTCATTACGCCCATTTCGGGGGTCATTTTGAAATGCTTGAAGTGGATGACCTTGCCAGACTGAGAAGAGATGTTACTGATGACCAGATTGATGACCGTGTTAAACTCTTTTTTAAGGAACTTGAAGTTGCTGAGAACTCGAGAATAGTATCCGATCCCAATTTTTATGTCTGAAGCTGAAGAATTCAGCTTAGACTATTGATGGATCATTTGTTTCTTGTTAATTACTTACTTAGATTGCGCTGACTTTATTACTGCTAAAGCATCAAAATATGAAACATCAGTTACATACCATAATTACCATTACAACAACGCGACCCCCAACGGGTTGAGCAGGATTGCTATTGTTGCAAAGCGTCTTTCTCAACTTCGGGAAAGGCGCTTTGCATTTATACATAACACTAAAATCAGATAAAACCCTGTATAATTATGCGCATATTAAAATTTGGAGGTTCATCAGTAGCTAATCCAGAGCAAATAAAAAATGTAATCAGCATCGTAAAGCATTATGATTCTGCACATCCTGATTTATGTATTGTTGTATCCGCACAAAGCGGTGTAACAGATCAGTTAGTAAAGATTTGTGAGTTAATCTCTACCCAAAGGGAAAGCTGCGAAGCTATTATACAAGAAGTTGAACAACGGCATCTTGCTACATTAAAAGCCCTGCTTCCTGTTGCACAACAACCTGCAGCGATGGCCGAAGTTATGGCTATGTGCAATGAACTGTCGGATATCACCAAAGGGGCTTCGCTGGTAGGTGAAGTAACCCCGCGCACTCATGACCTGATACTGAGTTTTGGCGAACGTCTGTCAGCTTTTGTTATTTCTCAGGCTTTAAAATCAGAAATTGGACATGCTCAATTCGTTGATGCACGTCAGCTAATCAGAACAGATGGGGCCTTTGGACGCGCCAAAGTTAATTTTGAAGTAAGCAACAAGCTGATACAAGAATATTTTGAAGCAAACAAAGAGCTGAATGTCGTTACCGGTTTTATAGCCAGCTCGTTACAAGGACAAACAACCACTTTAGGCCGAAGTGGTTCTGATTATACTGCTGCTATATTAGGAGCGGCTTTACAAGCTGATGCCATTGAAATATGGACTGATGTGGATGGTGTAATGACAGCCGATCCCCGCTATGTGAAAGAAGCGCAGAGCATTGAGCAATTGTCGTATAACGAAGCCATGGAATTATCTCACTTTGGAGCCAAAGTAATATTTCCATCTACTATGCAGCCTGCTATGGCAGCGCAAATACCCATACTGGTAAAAAACGCTTTCAATCCTGCCCATAAGGGAACACTGATTTGTAAGGAATCAGGTAAGGATAGCGGCTTTATAAAAGGCGTTGCTTCACTTATAAATATTTGTCTGATAAATGTTGAAGGAAGTGGAATGGTTGGAGTAGCAGGTGTTTCAGCACGGATGTTTAGCACCTTGTCACAGCAACAAATAAGTGTTATCCTTATTAGTCAGGCATCTTCTGAACATTCCATTTGTATAGGATTAATGCAGGATGATGCGGAGAAAGCCTGTCAATTATTACGACAAACATTTGCAGAAGAATTACTTACAGGTTTGATATCATCTGTCTTTTATGAATGCGGGTTGGCCATTGTAGCTGTGGTAGGCGAAAACATGCGTCAAACACCAGGTGTGTCTGCACGCGTATTTGGTCCGCTTGGGCGCAATGGCATCAATGTAAAAGCCATATCACAGGGCAGCTCCGAATTAAATATTTCTATAGTTATTAAACAGAACGATTTAAAAAAGGCCTTACGCATTTTACATCAATCACTATTTAGTTACGATTTACTGCAATTGCATCTTTATGTAGCAGGCACGGGAGCTATTGGAGGGAAATTATTGGAAATGATTGAAAGTCAGCACGAGTACCTTGCATCGCAAAAAATATCCCTGAAGATTTGCGGACTGATTAATAGTAGAAAAATGATAATAAGTGAGAACGATATTAACATAAACAACTGGAAAGCATCAATGGAGAATGATGCTGAAAAAGCCCATTTACAGCACTTTGTAGATAAGTTATTGCAACAAAATATGGAAAATAGTGTATTTATCGATGTTACTGCATCCGGTGAACCCGTCAGGCATTACAACAACCTGCTTTCAAACAACATAGCAATAGTTGCTGCTAACAAGCGGGCGAATACACAAAGTATGGAGCAATATAATTTATTACAAACTTCGGCAAGAAAAAGAAATACTCCTTTTCTATACGAAACAAATGTAGGCGCAGGTTTACCGGTAATAAACGTATTGCGTAGTCTCATGGCTAGTGGCGATAAAGTGATGAAGATAGAAGCAGTACTATCCGGAACTATGAATTATCTATTGGCGGAATACAATGGTGATCAATCTTTTAGCGAATTAGTACAATTCGCTAAAGACAAAAACTATGCTGAACCTGATCCAAGAGATGATTTAAGCGGAATGGACGTAGCGCGCAAATGCCTGATATTGGCTCGAGAATGTGGTTGGGGAATAGAATTGGACGAAATAGAGGTGGAAACTTTGATGTCACTGGAAGCTGCAAGCGCAAAAGATATTCCGGCATTTTTTGAAAAACTGAAAAACTATGACAAAATTTTTCAGAAAAGCTTTGAAGAGGCAAAAGCAAAAGGGAAAAGAATTCGTTATGTTGCTGATATTGAAAATGGTAAAGCAAAAGTTTCTGTAATAGAAGTGGATGAAACTCACCCTTTTTATAGTTTAAAAGGGACCGAAAACTGTATTTGCCTGACTACTAAATACTATCAGCAATACCCTATGGTAATTAAAGGACCGGGAGCAGGTGTGAATGTAACTTCTGCTGGCGTGCTGGCCGATATTGTCCGTATTGCCGAAGGCCTTAAACGATAAACTATTTCAAATATGACACCCTTTAAATCTGTAACAGCGTTCGCCCCTGCAACTGTAGCCAATGTAAGCTGTGGTTTCGACATTATGGGCTTCGCTATAAAAGGACCAGGTGATAAAGTAACCCTTTCCTTACAATCAGACAATGCTGATTCTCCGGTTACATTGAGTGGTCCTTATGGCCATTTAATACCTTCGGAGAGGCTCAAAAATACTGCAGGTGTTGCAGTAAATGCCTTTTTAAAAGCAACAGGCAATGTGCAATTGCACCCGGGCATTGCTTTGGAGAAAAACCTGCCTTTAGGAAGCGGCATGGGTAGCAGCGCCGCTAGTTCGGCAGCTGCGGTGTTTGCCTTAAATCACTTATTGGGTAGCCCATTAAGCACCCGTGAATTAATACCTTTCGCCATGGAGGGCGAACGAATAGCCTGTGGCTCAGCTCATGCCGACAACGTGGCTCCTGCCTTGCTTGGCGGCTTTGTCCTGATACGCAGCTACAGCCCCCTGGATATAATTTCTATTACATGTCCTGATGAACTGTATTGCGCAGTAGTGCATCCGCACATTGAGCTGCAAACTACCGATGCCCGCAGAATACTAAAAAACGATATTTCTATGGCCGATGTTATTAAGCAAAGTGCCAATGCAGCAAGCTTTATGGTGGCACTATCCCAGAAAGATTATGACTTATTGGGCCGGTCTATGCACGATTTGCTGGCAGAGCCCAGGCGTACCCAACTTATTCCCGGATTTGACAGTGCTAAACAAAATGCACTCAACGCGGGAGCAATTGGTTGCGGTATTTCCGGTTCCGGACCCTCTGTGTTTGCTTTATGCCGAAGTGAATCAACCGCAAACATCGTGGCAAAAGGTATTCAACAAGGTTTTTTAGAGGCAGGACTTGCCAGTGATACTTTTGTCTCACCGTTTAATGCACCCGGAACTTGTATCATAAAAACCAATTAACAATATTAACTCATTCGACATGAACTACTATAACGTAAACAATCCAAGCGAAAAAGTGTCGCTCAAAAGCGCAGTACTACTAAGCATCTCCAGTGAGTCAGGTTTATATATGCCCGAAAATATTCCACATTTACCTGATTCATTTTTCGAAAAACTTACTGCTTTAACTTTACAGGAAATTTCCCTTGAAGTCTCCAAAGCCATGCTGGGAGAGGATATTCCGCATACAGCATTAGAACAAATTGTGAATGAAGCGCTTTCTTTCCCGATTCCATTAAATAAATTAGATGAGAATTTATTTGTACTCGAATTATTTCACGGGCCTACATTGGCGTTTAAAGATGTTGGTGCCCGATTTATGGCCGGGCTTTTTAATTATTTTTTACAAAATGAAAACCGCGAGGTAACCATATTGGTAGCCACTTCAGGCGATACCGGCAGTGCTGTCGCAAACGCTTTTTTTAACCGGAAAGGAATAAAAGTTGTTATTCTTTATCCTTCGTGCAAAGTAAGTGAATTGCAGGAAAAACAATTGACCACCATGGGCGGAAATATTACCGCTTTGGAAGTAGATGGAAACTTTGATGATTGCCAACGATTAGTGAAACTGGCCTTTGCTGATGTAGAAATTAATAATCATTTAAATTTAACCTCAGCTAACTCTATCAATTTTGCCCGTTTATTTCCGCAATCATTTTATTATTTCTATGCCTTTGCACAATTAGGCAATGTAGATAAGCCGGTGGTAATAAGCATTCCCAGTGGAAATTTTGGCAACTTAACCGCAGCCTTAATCGCAAAAAAAATGGGACTGCCAGTATATCAATTTATTGCAGCAACTAACAAAAATCATGTTGTACCGGATTATTTAAAAAGCGGACAATTTATACCACAGCAAACTCACTATACCATTTCCAATGCAATGGATGTAGGTAATCCAAGCAATTTTCCACGGATGTTGGAAATTTATCATAAGCTGCATCCGGCAATAGCTGCTGACGTAAAAGGTTATTGGTATACCGATGAACAAACCCGTTCAGCGATGGCCGATATTCAAAAACAATATGATTACCAGGCCGATCCGCATGGAGCAATAGCCTATGCAGGGTTAAAAGAATATGGTATAACAAATGATCATATCAGTATTTTCGTAGAAACAGCACACCCTGCTAAATTCCCCGATGAAGTAGAAAAAGCAACTAACAAAAAGGTGCAAATTCCTCCTGCATTAAGTAAATTATTGGTTTTAGAAAAGAATGCGGTTAAAATACCAAATGATTATCTATGCTTTCGAGATCAACTGCAACAGCCGACAACCGACAACTGACAACCGACAACCCGTGCTGCAATATACTTGCCACAATAGCTAAGATAGTGATTCAGATTTCTTAGGTATTCGTTAGATTTACGGTTCATAAACCATGAATATGAAAAAAGCAGCCAGGTTACTTTCGCGCAGGGATTTTGTCCAAACATCTGTAAAAGGGATAATTGGGGTGGCAGTGATGCCAACCATATTAACATCCTGTTCAAACTGGAAAGGCGCCAACGACAGGATTGCTGTCGCTCATATCGGTGTGGGATCCAGGGGAACCGACGAGCTTATGAGTTACTTTCTGCCAGTAAAAGATGCTATGAATATTGCCGTAGCTGATACTTTTAAAGGACGTCGTGAAAATGCGGCGAAGCTCATCAATAAGTATTATAAAGACAACAACTTATCCACTCACGAATGTATCCCGTATCTCAATTTTGAAGAGATACTGGAGCGAAAGGATATCGATGCCGTGCACATTACAACCCCCGATCATTGGCACGTTCCTGCGGCCATTCTTGCAGCACGGGCCGGCAAACACATCATGCTGGCAAAACCGCTCGGGTTAAGCTATCCGGATTTCGTGAAGCTGAAAATGGAAGTGGCTAAAAACGACGTTCGTTTTCATTACGGCACCCAGCAGCGAACATCACCTCACATGCAGATGGCTTATATCATGATCAGGGAAGGGCTGATCGGTGAAATCGAACGTGCCGATGTATGGGCTCCAGGTGGAGGGGGCGGTCAAAACCCGGTATGCAATGAAGTTCCTATACCTACTGATTTTGACTATGAAAGATGGACCGGTCCGGCTCCGGTGCGCCCGTATTGTCCCGAACGTGTAACCAATGTAGGATCATGGTATACAAATGATTACAGTATCGGATTTCTTGCCGGATGGGGCGCTCATCCGCTGGATATTCTGATCTGGATCGCGAAAGATAAAGTCAACGGAGGATATACCTGTGAAGGTGCCGGAAAATACTGGACCGGTGGTTTGTACGATAACATCATGTCGTGGGACGTTGCCTGCAAATATCAGAATGGATTTGATGTGCATTTTGTAAGCGAAGATCTTGCTGCTGCAGGTGTATTGAAATCCGGAGGGAAAAAGGATGGCGATGGAACAACTTTCTTCGGCTCAAAAGGCTGGATATCTGTCAGTCGGAGTTCCGCATCATCGAATATTCCTGAAATCCATCAGAAACTGAACGATTTCCCTAAATCCAATGGTTACATCAGGAGCGAAATCAATACGATGGGACAGGTATTTGTGGATGTTGTCCGGGGTAAATCAAAGGAACTCTGTCCGCTCGATGAAGCCATTATCTCCGATACCATCAGCCATATGGGCGATATTGCCATTCGTTCCGGCCGCAAGGTTACCTGGGATCCGGCAAAAGGAGAAGTCGTTGGTGATCCGGAAGCTAATAAGTTATTCATTAGGGAATTGAGAAATCCATATACGATATAATAAAATGAACCGAACCGCCTTTAAAATGAAATTGAAACCCGGTTGTGAAGCCGAGTATAAAAAGCGCCATGATGAAATCTGGCCTGAATTGGTTGAATTAATTAAAAATTCCCGAGTTTCAGATTATTCGATTTTTCTGGATATTG
>JBBAAF010000106.1:0-13514 GCA_041658425.1 Bacteroidales bacterium
CCTGCGAAAAACGGGAAGCCAATCTTAAAACCTCAAACTCTTTAATTGGATATGCTAAGTCTATCATCCCTGCTTGATCGGGCTTTGAGTCCATAATTGTTCCTACACCAGGGTAGCTCATCTTCAGGATACTTCCTGAATTTCCATCGATGACCAGATGCAATCCATTGAGGGTAGCTTCAAAAGTTTTATCAACCTTGTCCGCAGCCAGATTTGGCAAAGTGAAACTAACTAATAGTGCCATAGCTACCGTAAGCAATAAAAAAAATTTCTGTGTCATTTTAATATTTGCTGGTTTATTTTTTATCACCGAATCGATTTTACCTGCTGCAGCATTACCGGGCCCAACAGACCCGATTCCTGCAAGGGATCATCTTTTTTCCAAAGGCGCCAGGTAGTAAAACTATGCCGCCCCGTCGGACTTGGCTGATCTTTCAATATCCAATCCGGCCAGGTATTTTGTTTCAGTGTACCATTCGGATTGCGTTCACTGTCTTCGGGCAGGTTCTCATCACCAATTTGCCGGTTTACCCACAAATTAACCACCTCAATTTTCAGGCTGTTTTCCCCTTCATGAACCAGCGAAGTGATATCGGCCCGATAGGGAGGTTTCCAGAGTATTCCTGCACTTTTCCCATTGATAAACACTTTTGCTATCACCTGCACTTTTCCCAGATCAAGAAAAAGCTGAGTCCCTTTTTTTATTGAATGGACAGGAATGACAAGCGTTTTGAAATAACTTCCTGTTCCGGAGAAATAGTTTATTTCCTTCTCCGGAAGCTGGGTCCATGATTCCAGCTGATTCAACTCTATTTCGGTTGAATCACCACTTCCTTTCGGGAATTTTAGTTTCCATGAGCCTAAAACCTCAACAGGTTTCAGCTCGGAGGAAATGTTTTCGGTAAGTTTTTTTCCACCGGCTTTGGTGAAAATATAATTTCCTGGAAAGGAGATTTCGTCGTTTAAAAAATTCAAAACGCCTCCTTTGATGTTTTTAGATTCTATTGTCCCTGAGGCAATCCCATCCTGAACCAGCGTTTCATCGTTGCGGGTAACTTTGATGATCCTGTTGGAATCAAAATCCTTTTCCGGAGTAAAAACCACGAACCCGCTGCCGGCAGAGCCCAATATAAAAGGAATGCGGATGGTGCCTTCCCCGGTGGGAGCATAAGCGGTCAAAGCTTTCGTTTGACCGGTTTCGGGATCCCACCAATAGGGACGTTTCCCGGTTACCCGAAAGGTACAGTTAGCCACCACCGTGGAGTCTGCACCATTGGATATGAAATAAACATCCGTTTCATTGATTTTCCGGTGGATGAATCTCAGTTTTGTGTAGGAAATAAAATCGGGAAGAATACCGATACGGTTTAGTGCCTCTTCAGGAGAAATATTCCTGAACACCCGGCCCCTCCCAACTTTACGTTCCTTAATGGGCTCTGCTCCGCTTCCCCAAAGTTCTTCCACCAATGCTTTCAGCTTAACATCCGCCTGGGGATAATCCGTCAAGCCCGGGGTTGCCATTGGAGGTTCACCCAGAATAGAAACCCCCTGTACTACCATATCGCGAATACGCCTCAGCATGGGTTCTGTCATGGTTCCTGTATGGGTCAGTACCAGCATCTGGTGTGAGTTCCCTGCACCATCAATCAGTTTCCCATCTTCTACCTTAACTCGTTGAAACGCATCGGGGCTACAGGCATCATAATCGTAACCGGTAAGTGGAAGAATTCTAAAGCGATAAATGGGTTCTTCGGGCTGAAGGTTAAGTACATCGGACACGAAAGTCCCCTGGCGCAACAAATATTGGCAGCGGGCTAAGTAACTATGCCAGGGCAAAGAATATTCCCACCAGGTTTGGGTCCGTTCATAATGGAGTCCATATGGGCCCTGGGATATGCCTGGTTTTCGGTCAAGCCAGGGCTGCATGGCGTAGCGATGAAAAATGAACCGATTCACCCCATCACAAAAAAACCTGTCGCCAGTAGCCTTGATGTTGGCCGGGTGCAATAGCCATCTTTCTTCTTCTGCCGAAGTAAAACTTTCAGCCCCTGTAATGGGACGATTATTCAGGTGGGATGCGGATGACATGGCTTTCACTTTGTCAAAATACCAATCACCGTTATTGCGGGTCCAGAATTCGCTGATGGGTTCATCCGTCCAGTTGGCGGCATCCAGATCGTTTCCTATGGTGTTATAGGATTCAAAGGAAAACTTCAACCCATTTTCATGGCTAAGCTTTTGCATCTCCGCCACATAATTTTCGACCATCAATTCTGAAATGGTTTTGCGCAAATCCCACATAAATCGTTCGGTCTGTTGCAAGTCCCCGATAACCCTTCCAGTTAAAACAGGAAGGAACGGAGTAATATCATATCCTCTTCTTTCCCTGAATTCTTCGCCCATGTTGCTGGTCCAGTTTTGGGGGCCGACTTCCCAGCTATCAATATGGGTGGATACTAATGTTTTTCCGGCATTAGGCCCGACCAGTTCCACCAGTTTTTTCATCATGCCATCAAAATGTTTTTGAATTCCTGCCTTGCTCAACTTGTCGCACTCAGGCCCTCTGCCTTCTATTGGTGACGGCCCATTGTTAGCACCGGTAAAGGTGTGCCCTAACCGCAAGATTGTCCATTTCCCTTCCGGTGCATTCCATTTAAGACGACCATTGACATCCATATTTTCGGTAAGGTTGATCACGTTGTCTTGTGAAAGGATCACACTGGCAGGCGCGGTCTCACCGGGTTTACCGAACTGCCCAAAAATACCGCTCTTTGAGAACAATGCCTTCAATTGGAAGTTTTCGATGTGGTAACGGGGATGGATCTCCAGATTGTTGATCATAACTTCTTTTTGGTCGGTATTAGCTTTCACAAGCTGTATCCTGAACCATCGGGCCGTAGCCAAATTGAACACGATGGAATTCTTACCATTTCTCAGCAAAAAAGATTTCACATTTTTATATTCCTTTCCGTCATCTGAAACCTGAAGCACGGCATCGAACCAACCATCCAAAAGCAATCCGCTGGCCGTCAGATCGAGAACGCAGGCTGTATATAAAGAATCAAACCGAACACTCATCGAAGGAAGTTTATCCGCGTTGCGAAAGGATAAGCTCACGGGATTTTTATCTGTTGGAAAAGTGGGGCCTGACACGCCTTCGTCTGTAGAAATGCTTAGGGAAGGATGGGCATCCATCATGTGTACTTCTTTCAAATCCGGATTCCGGACAGCCATCACGGCTATGTCGCGATAGTAATCGCCTTTTGCCGGAGGTTGTGGCAAAACCAAATCAACTAACCCCTCACCCACAACAGGTATCTCACTGGACACCACGGTCTGCATGGCATATTCCGGTGTTATCCATGGACCGCCACTTCCGGTCCAGCCCGCATCGTTCGTCATGTTGACTTCCAGTCCCAAACGGTTTGCTTCCTGAACGGCAAACCGAAAAAAATCTTTCCATTGTTCACTCATAAATTTTATAGGGCCAAGGGGTGTTCCATCCATTGTACTCAGGTCAATATCCATGATCAGCACCCCGCCAATACCGACCCGCTTCATGGCCTCCAGATCAGCAGTGATACCTTCGCGGGAAACATTGCCGTTCATCCAGAACCAAAACACCCAGGGGCGGGCTGATTCAGGAGGAATTAAAAAGGCTTTCCGGATAGATGCAACCGTATCTGTATTTGAAGTAACCTTGCGCTGAGCTGACACGGTTATTGAAAACAGAACAAATACTGTACAAAATATAAAAGAGAACAAAATATACTTTTTCATGTCATAATAATTGTGTTGCCTATTCACGTTTATGGTTTTATGTAAAGGGGATCGATTTCTATCTTCAATTTGTGTTTATTATCTGTATTACTTTGAAACTTCAATTTTCCAGCCCGCAAATTCAACCCAATATTGTTGCTTATCGGGTCCCCCGGCTGCCAGGCCAAGGTCTATCGCTTCAGCAATTCCGGGAATATCCACCGTGCGTCGTTCGATTATCCAGTTTTTCCCGTCAAGACTTATGTAACCACTAAAGCTATTGCCATGACGTACAATTTTCAAATAAACCGGTGTTTTGGAATTCTCGGGAAGGTTCTGACTGCTTGCTTTGTGCATACAACCGTTTGCAAATTCATCGTATTGAATTCCTGCGCGTCCGGGGGTACCGAATACCAGTACAGAACCTTTACTTCCTGGCTGTACATCAAAGCTTTGAGAAATATCGTTGCGTACAAAGAGTCCCGAACGGAACCACTCGTGCGTACGATCTCCGAACCGATTGATTTTTACTGTTGCCACGAAATCACCTTTAATTCCTTTTAAATAAACAGCCGCGTAAGAATCCTCAGCATGGTAGAAATCCGAACCACCGGCAGTGATTTTAAACCTGTTTGCCTTATTATCTGCCTCAATTTCGAATGGTTTTGCTTTTACTGAACAATATTGATGTATTTTCATCCGGGAGATATCAAGGGTTACAGCTTCAAAAACCGTCAGATTTTTTTCCGCACTGTTTTCAATCCGCAAATTATGGATCCCGACTGGAGCTTCCATTTCAAAACTAATCTCCTGCGACTCATTTTCTTTGAGTTCAATCGAACGGCTTTCAACTTTCGAATGATCGAGAAAAAGGGTAGCAGTCATTTTTTGCGTTACCGGAGTCAGATTTTTCGCGGTAGCAGTAGCTTTAACTTTCTCTCCCTTTAAAAACCGGTTGTTCGACAACTCAAAATCTTCAAAAACAACTGATGGTTTATTCCCTTCAATTTTTACAGACTGATAAGGCGTTGAACCTATTGCCAGCTCATGTTCTCCATCCTCATATATTCTGATTTCAAAATCAATTTTCCTGCTGTTGTTTTTTACTACCGGAAAGAGTTTTTCTTCATAAACCTTACCGTCAAGATAAAGATCTATTTGTGCTGCTCCGGTTGCACCCCGGTTAAAAACATCTGCCGAAACGTGAATAACGCTTCCGGCAATAACTGCTCCAGTTGCCGATTTTGATGCAGCCTCAATCTTCAGGTGGCTTACTTCAAACACCGGGTCTCCATCAATAATCGTTTCAGGGGCATTAACGGGGGCTTCGATTTTAAAATTATTCCGGTAGATATTGTCCTCGATAAGAGCTGCACAAAGTTTCATCTCACCCTGTTCAAGGTTGTAAAAGATATTCTCTTCCGAAGTCCAGCCCGAAGACATATTATCAAACCAAAAACCGACATTGTCATTAAAGAATCCTGCACGAACATCATGGATCAGGTTTCTTCTGACAACGGAATTAAAAGTCAATCCGGCAGTTTTAATTGCGCCCGAGTCATCCGCATCGCGCTGAACATCATCGAGGTGGTTATACTCAACGAGATATCCGCCATCAATCGCCTCTTCCTGATTGGCCCAACCACCAACGTCGATTCCGTAACGGCCTCTCGTTTTGGTAATGTAGTTATGCGAAATCGTAGTCATTAAGGTATAATTAGCATAAATATTTATGCCTCCGCAATCGTAAAGCTTATTATAAGATATGATGGTCTCCCTGATTATTTCCCTTCCATCGCCAGGTTTGGCAGGGCCGTTTACATAAATACCACCGTTATCTAAAGTTTCGAAATGGTTATTGAGAATACGGGTTTGGTAACAACCCTTTTTTATGGAGATCCCTGTACCGTTGCACGAACGAACTTCGCCTCCAACAAATTCACAGGCATGGGCAAACTCATAGCTGATTGCACTATTCCCGGCAGTTGAAGCCTCGGCAATTCCAGTTGATCCATCAACCCCATCGTAATTATAACTGATAGCGCTATTTCCGGTCATTGCACCCTCAAAGGTTAGTCCATAAATCCGTAAATTTCGGACCGGTTGCCCCATCTTTCCACGTACTTCGACTAATTGGTTGATTATTGAGACGCCTACTTGAGCCCGATTAGGATCAATCATTCCATTTGCCGGGATATAGCTTATCTCCTTCAGTTTCTTATCGAAAAACCACTCTCCGGGGGCATCGAGCAGCACTTTTACATTTTCAACATAATACCGTGGCGGGACAATTACAACTCCCTCCTGCAGTGATCTGAAAGTGGCGATTCCGTTTTTTTCATCCACTTTTGTGATTGTGTTAATGCCGGTGTGCCAGCGCAAAAGCATAATCACCCGGTTTCCCTCCATCTCTTTCCATGATTTGAGGTCTCCCTTTTTAAAATAAAGTTCACCCGTGGTCTTTGATATTGCAGGAGGGGTGAAATAGCCTTCATTCGGGGTACGGGCAAGTACCTGTCTTTTGCCATTTACGACCAACATTGCAGCAGTGTCGGCATCAAATTGGGCACTCCATATTTTTCCGGTCTTCTTCCAGCCCGAAACAAGAGCTTCTCCTGAAATAACAGGTTTCTCGCCCGGATAGGCGGCGTAGGTCACATAATGATCTTTCAGTTTATGGTATTCGAAGGCACCGGTGGGGAGATTGGTTTCCACCCTTTCGCCGCCATCAGAAGGTCCAAAAACTAACGGTTGTCTTAAGGCATAATGGCCTTCACGGATATAGACCAGAATATCTTTACCCCTTCCTAATGGATGTGGCGAACCGATCCAACGTTTCTCAACCGGTGCATCTTTTGGAAAAAAGACCCTTGGTTTCAATTCACGTACTGCTTTTTGTGCACGTTTGATGGTTAGAAAAGGACCATCGGAGTGGTCGGCATTCGGTTCCGGCAGTGTTCCGGACCAATGATCATCCCCCTTAATGGAAACATAATAATCAGCCTGTTCAGGGTAGCTGAACGGGAGCCATTTCTCACCTCTTAGAAGTTTCCCATCACGGGACTGATAAGGAGTTTGTGAAAATGCACAAAGACTCAGCAATCCTGCAAAAAGAACCAGCCCGCATAAACGCAACTTATTCCCAAAATAGTTTGCATTTTTAAGTTTGGATGAAACCCTCATGTTTACTTTTACATTTGAGAAAGACCAGATGTATTGAAAATCAAATCTATTTAAATTGGCTGAATTGATTCAATGGGTTTTTGTCCATTCATTATGTTTTTTTAACTGATTCACCCGTTTGATGTTTACATCAGGCTAATTAACTGTTGGAATTGAGCAAAATATCAGAAGTCTTTCAGTACGAAAGAATATTACTTTGTGTAAAACGATCAATTTTAATTATTTAGGAGGAATTACAGATGCTTTTTTAAACTCGCACCAAATGAAAAGAAATATTCTATTTCTGGGACTCCATATTTTAACAGTATATTTTTCTATAGCTCAAAGTTCTCCGGGAATTGAAATAGATACATTACAGGTAAATTTCAAAAACCCACCCTCTGATTGTTGGCCTCATACCCGTTGGTGGTGGCCCGGAAATCCGGTTTCGAAAAAAGAGATAACCCGTGAGCTTGAAGAGATGCGCAGTCATGGCATCCGTGGTGTTGAACAAATTACAATGGATCCGGTCTACGAAAAGGGGAACATCCCTTATTTGTCCGATGAATTTATGGAGATGTTGAAACATACCGTAAAAGAGGCAAAGCGGTTGGGCATGGAAGTTTCATTGAACTTTGGTGGTCCGGGCTGGATTATTGGTGGAGAGTGGGTTAAGGAAGAAGACAAGAGTAAAGATATGGTTCCAACCTTTATGGATCTTACAGGAAACCAAATCTATAATGGGAATTTACCCGATGGATTAACCAAAACTAAAAGATCATGGGAACATTTTACCCCAAAACTTGACGGTAATGAAACTTTACTGGCTGTTATCGCCGGCAAGATTGAACGTGATGGAAAGATCACCGAAAAGTCACTTGTTAATCTCACAGTCACTGTTACCGGAAATAAAATAGTCTGGAAAGTTCCTGAAGGAGAATGGCGCTTAATGGCTTTTTGGTTAAAGAAAAATGGAATAAGCAATGCCGTTGATCATTTCAACAAAAGCGCGATGGAACGATATTGTGAATATCTTGGGAACAAATTTTACAGTGCATTTGGCGATGAATTTGGAAAAACTGTTGAGTCATTGTTTGTGGACAGTTTTGAATTGCCGAATCTTTCAAGTGGCATCAATTGGTCAACAGGGTTATTGGAAGAGTTTAATAATGAGAAAGAATATGATCTTACTCCCTATCTTCCCGCCATCTGGTGGGAAGTAAGTGATATTTCGCCGAAAATCAGGTTTGATGTGAATGATTTCTTGCATAAAACAGGGTTAAGAGTTTTTTTCAAAACTTTTCTGGAATGGTGCGAGGCTCATCATATTCAAGGGCGGATTCAAGCTTATGGTTTTAATACAGATAACATCGAAGCATCGGGAATGACCCATATCCCTGAAATGGAGATAACAGCAGGGGAAAAAGATGCTGCCGACTGGTTCGATACAAGAATCGGGCCTAAGAAATATGTAGCATCGGGAGCACATATCTATGGCCGGAAAATTGTTTCAGCTGAAGTTTATACTTTCATTCATTGGGAACGATATCGCGAAACACTTGAAGAATTAAAGATTGCCAGCGACGGTTATCTCCTGTCGGGAGCTACAAAGTTTTACAACCACGGATTTAATTTCTCTCCCGAAAAAATTGTTTCACCGACACGTTCGCTACCCTTTGCAGCTTATATTCAACCTCAAAATGTTTGGTGGAACTATTATCCCAGGCTGGCTGAATATATCGCCCGTTGCTCTTATTTGCTGAGGCAGGGCGATTTTGCACCCGACATCGCACTTTATTCCCCTTTGGCAAACCAATGGGCTTTAAATGTATTGAACCCGCGCAAATGGACACGCGAATTCGATTGGGGAGAACTTGGTAATCTTCTTATTTCAAACGGCTATGATTACGATCTGATTAATGATGATGCCTTACAAAATATGGCTAAAATCGAAGATGGAAAAATTAAAATTCAAAATCTTGAATACAAACTGCTTATCCTTCCCAATGTAGAGACTATTCCGTTGAAAACTCTGCAATTCATTGAAAAATATGTTGATATGGGTGGCGTAGTCATCGCGTTGGAACGTTTACCTGAAAGATCTACGGATTATATAGATTACAAGCAAACAGACGAAAAGGTAAAAGAGCTTACAAATAATTTATTCAATAAACCAAAATTACCAGATGGGAAAGCGGATAATCCTTATGGCGTTAAGGAATCTAAAATAGAAGAAGGTGTATTAATGAATCCTTACGGAAATGGGAGGACCTATCAACTTAAAGATGTAATCGACCGTCAGATATGGTGGGATAAACGCAGCAGCACACTCGATCCTTTTCTGGAGACTATCCGTAAACATATTGCCCCCGATTTTGGGATCGATTTTGCCTGGGAAGGCATGCGTAAAAACGAAGGACTAACCTTTATTCACCGGAAATTGGCAGAGAAGGATATTTACTTTGTTTCCAACATCCAGGATAAACAGAGCACCATACCCGTAACTTTCCGTGTGAAAAACAAAGTGATACGGAAATGGAATCCATATACAGGTGAAATCACTCCAATTCTCAGCTTTAGCGAATCAAAAGAGGGAATTAAAGTTCCCCTTAACCTGGCTCCTTATGAATCGATGTTTGTCGAATTTTCCCCCGGTGAACCTGAAACGTATGTAACAAAAACGGATTTTTATCAAATTACTGAAGCAAAGAAGAACGAAATAAAAGCTTATGCTCTGCAAAATGGAACCTACTTCACTTCCATAAAATCCCGTAACGGTGAGAAAAAGATAACTTCAGTGGTTTCAGGAATTCCAGCTCCTTATCTGATCTCCGGAAAATGGAGTATTGAACTGAAAGGAAATGATTTTCCGCTATCTGCCAAACAGTCTGATTTTCTGTATTCATGGACTGAGGACCCATTAACCAGAAATTTCAGTGGTACAGGCCGATACGAAATAAACTTTAAACTTTCATCCGACTATATCAAAAAAGAGCTCAAACTATTTCTTGATTTAGGAAAAGTAGGGAATATTGCTGAAGTGAGTTTAAATGATAAAAAAATTGGTACCACCTGGATGCGAGATCAAAATCTGGATGTAACAGGAGTTGTTAAAGAAGGCGACAACAAATTAGTAATATTGGTTACCAACACGTTGATCAATCGGGTCTCGGCAATGAAAGAACCGCCACCTGTTCCCGAAGATATAATTTCCCGATTTGGAAACGGTTCAATAATTACAGACATCCCCCGGGAATTTGGATTTAAGCCATTACCTGCATCAGGCTTGATGGGACCTGTCCAAATAGTGCCGATAAAAGTAGTTACAGCTGGTTTTTAAGACATAACATGGAAAACATTTACATATTAGGCTTTTTCGGTCAGGGATCCACCTCACCCCCCGGCCCCCTCTCCCGCGCTCGCAAGCTCACGGGAGAGGGGGAGTCAGCTTCTGCATGATGTTGTACTACCATGAAAATGATCAATTTTTAGTCATATGAATGTATTAAATCAGAAAACTTCTTGTATAGTTTTGTATTATGACAATCATTACGTCAATGCTCCGCGCCCCCTCTCCCGTGAACGCAGCGCAAGCGGAGCGAGCGCGGGAGAGGGGGCCGGAGGGTGAGGTGGATCGCAAGGAAGGCAAGGTCATATGGCCTCTCAGTATGGCACAAAAGACCCCCAATTTGACAACTTGCAAGTCATTGACGATGAGGTTTTTAAAAAGAAGTTACATAATGGGTTCCGTACATCAATAAATTAGCTAGCAATGAAAGTATTTTCCTGCGTTAAGATTTTGATATTTGTAATAGTATCATCGTGTATTTATCTGATGACGGGCTGTTCCGATTCTGCGGGACTTGATCAGGGGCAAAGCGGTAAGTTAAAGGTTACCTGGGAATTATTGGGAAATTCGATGGGCGGCAAGGAGCAATGCAGAACCGCTTTTACTTTTATCAATGATGGCAACAGCCCTATCGGCAATCAAGAATGGGTTATGTATTTCAATCAGGCCACCATTATGCCCATGGCCATGCTGGATTCAACCAAAGGAAAGGTTGAGCATATTAACGGTGATTTTTACAGGTTTATTCCTGGTGGAACCTTTATGCTTCCTCCCGGAGATACGCTGGTACTTGAATATGGTTACGAGGGTATCATGCTTAAGGAAGCTGATGCACCCAATGGCATTTACTTTGTGTTGCACGAAAACACGGGTCAGCAGTTGATTGTACCTGTTAAAAACTATAGGGTCAAACCTTTCACCGAAATAGATAAACTGTTTTCAGATCCAAGATTTAAGGAAACCATTCCCACTCCAGGTAACGAATATACCAGGAACCTGGCAATCATACCTATGCCTTTGGATAAGGTAGGTAAAATCATACCCACACCTGTTGAGAGCCATACAGGGACCGGGAGTGTCGGGCTATCAGGATCAACCATTATCTATTTCAGTAAAGGATTGGAGCAGGAGGCAGAATATCTTACCACATACATTGAGAATCTTACAGGTATTAAACTGACAAAAAAAGAGGGAGTCGGAAAAGGTCCTGAATCCATCGTGCTGAAAACATCTGATGTCATGGTGAATGGAACCAGGGAAGAAGCCTACAGGCTACGAATAAATCAGAAAGAGGGTATCCGTATAACCGGTGGTGATGCCGCAGGAGTTTTTTATGGGATCCAAAGTATGCTTGCACTCCTCCCGGTAAGTGCTTTTTCCAAGCCTGTTGCCTCGTTAGGCATTAATTCCATTGAGATTGCAGATGCACCGCGGTTTCATTTTCGTGGCTTTTTGCTGGACGTTTCCCGTAATTTTCAGAAAAAAGAAGCCGTGTTGAAATTAATCGACCTGTTGGCATCTTATAAAATCAACCATCTTAACTTCCGGATTACTGAAGACGAAGGCTGGCGGATCGAGATCAAGGGCCTGCCCGAATTAACCCAGGTTGGAGGCAAGCGCGGACACACTCTGGATGATAAAGGCTGGCTGCCTCCTTCATTTGGTTCAGGCCCTTCCCCGGATGCGGAAGATAATCACGGCACCGGCTACTATTTACGCGACGATTTTAAAGAGATCCTTACTTATGCCAGCCAGCGGCACATCAAGATAGTTCCTGAAATTTGTTTTCCCAGTCACGCCCGTGCAGCCATCAAATCCATGGAAGCCAGGTACAGGAGTTTTATAGGCCGGGGTGATAAAAAGGCTGCTGAAGAATTCCGGCTGATTGACCCCGACGATCATTCTATCTACAGTTCAGCCCAGCTCTATAAAGATAATATTGCTTGTGTTGCCCTGGAATCCACCTATCATTTTTATGAAACGGTGGTTCAGGATATAAAAGAGATGTACAATGAAGCTGGCGTTGAATTCACACTTCTGCACACCGGAGGAGATGAGGTAGCCCTGGGAGCATGGGCCAAATCTCCTGAGTGCCAGAAACTTCTGAAGTCTCATCCCGAAATCACCAATCCCCGCAACCTGCAGGCCCTTTTCTTTAATCGGTTATTAGGTATACTGGCAAAATATAACCTGAAAATCGGTGGATGGGAAGAAGTGGCTCTGAACAAGGATTCTGCCGGTAATGTCACGGTCAACCAGGAGTTTGTTGGTAAAAACGTAATCCCCTATGTATGGGACAATACCGGCAATAACATTGACCTCGGATACCGGATTGCCAATGCAGGATACCCGGTAGTATTATGCAATGTAACAAACCTGTACTTTGATCTCTCTTACAATACCGATCCCCGTGAACCCGGTTTATACTGGGGTGGCTTCCAGGATGCGCGCGACCCCTTTGTTCTGATACCCTTTGATGCATTTAAATCCGCGGTTTACGATCAATACGGTCAGGTTGGCGGTAAGGAAGATCTCTATCCCTCCCTGGAACGGCTGAAACCGGAGAACCGCAAAAACATATTGGGCCTGCAGGCACAACTGTGGACAGAAACTGTGAAAGGCCAGGAAATGATGGAGTATTACGTATTGCCCAAATTATTCGCTTTTGCTGAAAAGGCCTGGGCCGCAGCTCCGTTGTGGGAATCAGATCCTGATATGGAAAGCAGGATCCGCAGGATTGATACGGACTGGAATGAATTTGCCAACCGGATCGGACAGCGGGAATTTCCGCGGCTGGATCATCTGTTTGGCGGATTTAAATACAGGATCCCACCCCCGGGAGCAATCATTGACAACGGAATGCTGAAAGCCAACATTGCTTACCCCGGACTTACCATCCGCTATACGGTTGACGGGTCGTTGCCGACCATTGATTCACCCGTTTATACAGGGCCGGTAAGTATAAAAGGAACTGTAAAACTGCGGGCTTTCTCAGCCAGCGGGAGACCTGGAAGAAGTATAGAGTTAAAATAATATCGAATAAATGAAAAAAGTTGCCCTGGTTGGTTTCGGCTTTATGGGATTAACCCATACAATCAATATTCTTAAAAATAAACGCCTTCAATTGGTTGCCATTGTTGATAAAAACATCGAAAATATTGAGAAGAATCTCAGGGACCAGGTTGGTAATTTTTCGACCGGGAGTATTTCAAAAGAGTCGCTCAGTGGAATAAAGATGTATTCA
>JBBAAF010000107.1:0-13491 GCA_041658425.1 Bacteroidales bacterium
TCTCCCATTAATCCGGGCGACAACTTGCTTATCTTGGTCTCTATGTCTTTTATTGCTTTCATTTTACAAAGATAATTAAAAATGATCAGAAGAAAATTGCTTTCCACGTGAGGTTTTTAAACCGTTGGCTACACCAAAGCAAAAGCCCCCTTTTTAGGGGGGGCTTAACAAAAAAACAAACACTATGAAAGAACCACGACTACGTTTTTCGTTTCCGGGTTGTTTTCACCGGTTGTTCTGCTTGATCGGTGCCAGGCACCGGATCACTTTGCGGTTGGCTTATTTCATTTGGAAACTTCTGCAATCCAAGAGTGGTAAGCTCCAGGTATGGGAACCCATCATCAAAGAGAGCCTTGACCTTTTCCACCGGTAATTTAGGATCGGAAAAATCCAATGTTCCAAACCGGGGCGTTACAATACGCCCCGGGAGGACCTTTATGAGGGTGAAATAGGCTGTCCAGGTCACGGTTCGGGTACTGCTTCAGTTAGCGGAATGGTGCCGGTATACGTGTACAAGCTATGCGTACGGTATGCGAATGTCATCCCGAGTCCGCGCCTTCCATCGGTGGTGGATCCGGTACCTGATCCATCACTGCCCTGGAATTTAGCTGACCGGATTTCACAACCCAGGAGGTACTGCTGGCCGGCGCTATCCTGGGCGATCAGGACCAGATCCTCGTTCTTGGTTGCATTCATGAACCCGAGCAGCTTTTTATGCAATCCCGGCGCGAATACGTGCAGGAGGAATTCATATCCTTTACCGCCTTCTTCGCCGATCACGTTGATATCGAGTTTGGCTGCATCCTCCGTGGTATACAGTTCAAACATGCGCTTGCCGGGTTTCATGATGAGTTCGCCGGTTGAGGTGCCCAGGGCATCGAGTGTCAATGGGAGCTCGGCATCGGCCGGCCATGTCAGAACATCGGCCCACAGACCGAAATAAATCCGCTGGGCCAATCCTCCGAGGTTTTTCCCATCCACTAACAACTTTCCTATATCTGCAAAATCCATTGTTTTTGACTTTTTAAGAGTGAATCAATTCAGGGTTAGCCTCCGATCGGCGGGGTGGTAATGACATTGGTCCAAACGGCGGCGTTCATACCAAAACCCATGCCTTCCCACCAGTCGCAGAGGAACGATACCTCGCGCTTGCTCTCTTCGATCGAGAACCGGGTTTTGTTTGCGCTCTTCTTTGTCAGATGGAGGATGTTCTCCTTCGGGGTGGCAAAGATGACATCCGTTCCGTTCAGGCACGGCAGTTCCACGACACGTTGATTGGTGAAATCGATCGATTCGTCGATCTCCTTGTCGCTGGTCCGGAAATAGTGTCCGTTTTCGCGCTTGTTCCGGAGGTAATGTTTCCTCCAGGTCTGCGACATGAATACGGACATCGGGATTCCCTGGTATACCTGGGTGATTCCGTCGACAAACTGTTCAATCTGATCGTAAATCGTATCCTTGTCCAGGGCACCAAGCGGAACCGAATTGATGGTTTCGTTATCCACTCCCCGCTGCAGCTGAATCACAAATCCGTCCATGCTGCTACCGGTTATCCCGGATTCACCGGGGGTAGGTGCTGCATAGATACCCTTGCCATATTCGAACAGTTCCATGTCCTGGTTGATCTGCGGGATATAGCCGGTTTCGATGAGATATTTGACCAGCGGCCAATCCTTACGGGTCAAGGATTCTGATTCCAGAAATCCGAGCCAGGTGGCTTCTACGTCATCCGGCCAGATATCTTCATCCACTTTGAAATGGAAGAGCCGGATCTCATTGGGGGTTATCGCGGCTGCATTCCTGGGGGTCCAACCTTTCTGGAACGGTTGCACGATGCGCTGCATCGATAGTTTGGCCAGTTTGAAAACCGTGTCATCGGTTTTAACGGGCATGCAAATCCCCGGGGTTACTTGCCCCTGGGTCAGCATGGTTTTTACACGTGCCTTGTTCTGGCCTGAGTTTTCATAGTAGGCCCCGAAGGCCGAAATGATTTCCTGAACATCCATGGTTATAAGATTTTACTAAGGTTTTTGATTGTTAAAACTTTTCTTCCTGCATATGGGGTAGGGAAGTAAGGGTTGCCCAATCCACCCCGTCCGGGGAAGGAGCAGCATCATGAAGAGTCTGCACCCCTGCCGGGGCAACGGCTGGTTTGGCCGCAAGTATGGTACGAACGGCCGCGATCTTGGCTTCAATGGTTTCAGCAGCGGCAATGGAAGAATCGATCGCATCGAGGGAAGCAATAATGTTGGTCCGGTCAGTAACGGCAGCATCCCGTTCCGAAACGGATTGCTGGATGCCTTCCAGTTGAGTGTTGAGAATGACGGCCTGGGCTTCATTGATATAAATCCCATCATCGGAGGATTCCAGCGAAGGAATTCCGAGCAATAAATTAAGGGTGGTAAGCTGTTTCATCGAAAAAATTGAATTGATTGTTTTTTTAACTGATGCGGTAATTTTCTGAATGATGCCCGGAACCGGATCCTCGGACTGCTCTAATGTTCCAGTGATATTTACAACACCCCTGGCCACCGGTAATGGCAGATCGGAGTAATTCAGCATCGTTACCATCTTTTGATTGGTCAGGAGGTTTTCCACAATGGCTGGTTCCCGGATTTCATCAATGAATCCCCAGTCCAATGCTTCATCGGCATTGAGCCAGGTTTCCTGTTTCATTAAGTCTAAAATATCGGAAGTGGTTTTCCCGGTCCTTTTGGAATACATTTTGGCCAGTACCAGAGTTACCTTCTCGAGCATTCTTTTTTCGGATTCGAGCGTTACAATCAGGGCATCGATATCGTCCTCGTTCATCTTTCCCCAGGCATCCACCCATTGAAGGGCTTTATGAATCAGGTAAAATGAATTGGAATTCATAATAATGCGTTTAGCACCCAGGGTGATCAGGGTTGCTGATGACGCATTGAATCCGGACAAGTGAATGGTGACTGCTCCCTGCTCTGCGATCTGAACATGAATGCTAAGGGCATGATCCACATCGCCACCCAGGGATGATACCCGAATCGTAACCGGCTTCTTGCCGGCTTCATTCAGGAAATTCCTCACATACGTTTTTGAGAATCCCAAATTACCAATAAAGCCGTCAATATCAAGTTGTAATGTGCTCATATTCATCTAAAGTTTATCTGCCACAACGACTAAAGCCACCAATTTAGGGGTGGCTTTAGCAGATAAAAAGGACAAACAGGAGCCCAAACCCTTGTATTTACAGGCTTTTATAGAGGTTTGTCAACAAAAACTGCCCGGAATGGGGATTGACCGGAGAATGACATGGAAACATGGTTCAGGTCTGAAATCTCGGCACCGGTTTTAGCCTCCATAATCAAACGTAAAGGGTAATCCTTGCTACCAACCATTTTGTACTGTTTGTTTTGGTCCAGGATAAGAAGTACCCACGGTCGGCGCATCAGGTCATTATACACATCATCATTTACGGGAGAAACCCTTACCTGTGTAAATTTCACCGATTGATCAAATGAGTAGCCCCCTGACTGCTGGGATTGATTTTCTGTGACGGATGCAGACTGGAATATTGGAGAAAATTCAAAGGCCTTTTCAAAGCATCCCATCGGAAGCTGATACTTCCCCTGAGTGTTGCTCGGCTGAAGTGAAAAGATCAATGATGATGGGATTGCCCATAACTTTGCGATCCCTCCCAGGTTGTTTTGTTCTTTTTGAAATGTTTTCATCTGATAAATGGTTTATTTTCGTGATTGTCCCGGATTTAGCCAGGATGCCCACAATTATTTTTTGAATCTTAACATAAATCTCAGTTTCGAAGTCGATTTTATTGGCCGGGCTATTCCGGTCAAGGTCTTTTTTAATGGAGTCAAAAGGCCAGATATTATCGGGATACTCATAAAAGTCCTGGAACCTTCGGATGCTCTGGGCCTGGCTACCGGAGATTGAGGTATCAATCGAGATGCAGGTCCTCATAAACAACTTGGCTGCCTGTTCGAATGTTGAATTCAGGGTTGACATATCGGTTATGGATATTTCCCAACCAAAATGGTAGAAGTCAGTATCCGAGATCATGAATTCGACCGAATCAGTGAGGGTTGACTTGAATGTGAGTTTCTTATCCCTGCGCTTGCAGGGTTTTGCCAGGAAGGATCTAAAGAGGTAGATATATTGATTCTGGAACGAATACAAGTTTACCGGATCCCCGAAGTTTTGAATCAGGAATCTTTTGACATAAGGCTTGCAGGGGATCACAATTGACTTGTAGGATTGCGCCATTATTTTTTCAGAAATCATATTGATAAGGTTTTGTGAGGTTTCGAGCGGTTTACTTTTCCAGTTCCTGAATCACTTTTTCAAAGGTGTAATCCTTCTCATAGAGTATGCCACCAATATTGGCACTCCCCTGTTTAAGTTCACCGTACAAGTGCGCCAGCTTTAGCATTCGAATTACGTCCTTGTTTTTGAGCAGTTTGCGAATCCTTTGGGATTCATCCATCAGGAGAGTTGGGTTGAAGTTGAGAATTTTAGTAACGAATGATAGTTTCATGATAGATAAGAGGTTGGGAAAGCGTTAAGGATTGTAACGGTTATCCTTTTTGCATGAGCAAAAAGATTGGAGGGGAAAGCCTGACCTGGCGGGGAACGCCATAAAAGACAGAATATAAGGAATTTAAATATTTGAATTCTCATTGTTGCTTCCAAAGTTCCAGCATTGGCTCGTTTAAGTTTTCAATTTCAAGGATAAGATCATCCACCATACGTTCAGCCGTCTTCGCTTTATGGAGGATGATCGGATCTCTTTTCCGAAAATACTCTCTTTGCAAGCGACGCATTTCTTCAACCTTTTCTATAAAATCGTTCATGTGAACCTCACTTTCTAATTATTATCATTAGTTATTACATTGATTATCATTACGATCATACCAATTAATCCTGATAGGCTTCTTATCCGTCACAAATGAAAATTGCCTTGAAATGATCAAGGAGTCATAATTCTGAGAGAAGTAAACATTGGTCAGCCACTCTCCATCAATCAAAAACTTGACTGCTGAAATAAATTTCTCGGGATCTTTAAGGCTGGACATGGGGAACTTACCCGGTTCCCTATCTTTTAGGTCAACATAAACCCGGTCGATATAATCCATAAAAAAATGATTTTTGTTTCCGTCCGCAGAAATCCTCACATATCGAGGCTTACAGATATTACAGCTATTACATTTCATCTAACTAACTATAATTAAACTATTTAACTTATTATTACATATCTTAAAAACGTTCCCAATTGTAATATGCTGTAAGTCGATGTAAGCCGGTGTAAGTTTGTGTAATCGCTAGAAAAACACATAACCATCTGATTGATAAGGTGTGCATGATGTAAGCCTTGTAAGCCGGGATTTTGTCGGTTAAAATCAAAAGGGTAATTTGTTGTCAGGATCATCTGGTTTTATGGGTTTATCAGGTTGGGTGGTCCTGTCCGGGCAGTCTTCCGTAGAATTTTCATCCAGGCTCACCCCAAGTTCATCGTACAAAAAGCAATAGGCGTGCTCGGGTTTGGATTTCCATTCTCCGGCAGGGCCAAATGTGGTATCCAGAAAACGAAAGCGCTTGCGGGTTATACCCAAAAACCGTTTATCGTTTTTGAGGTAATAAATAATTGAATCCAATGGAAGGATTTTCTCTCCGGATTGCTTGCCATGCTTGCGGTATAATTGGAATATCCTTGACATCTGGATATAGATCACGTTTGTGAGTTCTGGGAATATCCTGGCTGATTTCATCTCATCTGTTTTGATGCCAGGTAATTTGTCAACTTTAAAGTCAATCCCGTCATGTATCAACCCGTCAGATGCCAAATATTCAACTATCGACCAGAAGGTGGATATCTCGTTGGATTTCTTGGTTTCCCTGTTCTGTACCTGAATCTGTGTGGCAGAGAGCGTGATCAGGCCTTCATAGGTAAAGGAAACATCGATCTTATCTTTGATAGCATGGTAAGTTGATAATACCAGTAACCAGTTTCTGAAAATACGATCCTCTATAACCACTTCACCGATGGCCCTGTTCAGATCTTTGGACACCTGGTCATAGCTATCATTATAATTATCAATGAAATGTTTACGATGGGAGAGTATTTGATTGGTGATATGGGTATTGCCAAACTTTTCAATGGCTTTGAGTTCATTGAATTCCTTTTTTGCCTGATCGTCATACTCATATTTGGAGAATGTGAGATAGATCAACCGGGAGAACAGGGCAATGTCAGCCGTTGGCATTTCCTGACCCGAAAGGATTACGGCACAATCTACGGCGGTTGTTTCCTTTTTCTTGTCCTTGTCCATGTTCATGCGGGTTCTGCCGGTACCATCCCACAAGCCTTTGAGGAATTCAATTTTGTCGAGGTCAATACTATTCTTGTATTCGTCGATATGTGCACAGGCATTGCATAATTGGGAAACATGATCAGCAAGGGCTGCTTTACTGGTGTTATTGATATTGGGGCCTTTACCCATCTTACCAAAGAAACTCATGATACTTACGGCAAGTTCAGTTTTCCCGGCACCTTTGGGACCGAATAAATCGAGTATGGGAAAGAAGTTGAATTTGCGGATGATCACATCGCGAAAGAGGCTCGCGAAGTAAAAGCATAGGGCAACTGAAGCGTTTGTTCCGAAAACGGTGATCAGTTTTTGGCTATAATCCTTTAGGGTTATGGTGTTGCCATCCCGGTGAAGGAATTGGCGTTCGGATATATAGTGTTGTAATTCTTTCGCCCAAATCTGAGAAAATGCCGGCAGATAATAATTGACTTCACCGTGAGTCGCGATTCCATTATCATCCACTTTGGTGAACGATCCGTTAAAGATGCCATTTCCCCAGGAATAGAAACCATCTTTATGCCACCCAAGTTGGGTTACCTCGAGGCATGACTTAGTTTCCTGATACAGATACCTTTTTAATTTATTAAGTTCAGTATCTGATACTTCCCACAGGAAGTTGCCGAGGCTTTCCACACATACTTTAAAACTTCCGAGGCTGATCAGGTCGCGCTGGGCGATTTCAATTACACGGGTGATTCCATATTCATTGGTTATGCGGAATATACGTTTGGCATTTTGGGTTGATTCGATATGGAAAAGTGGTACCAGGGTAAAGTTGCATCCTCTTTCAATGTTTCCTTTCACAGTCCGGAAGAAGTAGCAATTTTTATCTTCATAAAAACCATACTTCTGCCAATCCACCAGGGATACATGTTCAGGGATGCGGTCAGTCTCTTCCTGCTTAACGATTACCGGGGCATCCTCTTTGGTGAGTTCCTTGATTTTATCCTGCCACGATTTTTTTGGTTTGATCAATCTGCTGACCTGATCGATATATAGATCATGGCTCCCCTGGTCCATCTTGACAATGAGATCCGAGATTTCATCGATTGCCCGGCGGGTATTTTCGGGAGTTTTAGGGAGCAGGCTCCATCGGCGTGCCTTGCTTATGATGTAATCCTGAATATTTTCGTTTGAATACTTTTCGAAGTGTGCAGCATCGGTGAAAAAGCTATCGGCATCCTGTTTTTCCTTGATCAGTCCTGCTTCCATGAGTATTTCAGTTTTCATACCGGACCCCCTGGCGAAATCCAGTAAGCCTTGCCAATTATCCGGAGCGAAGCCTATCTCAAACTTTTGGATTGTTTCTTCAGTCCATCGGCTTAGCGCATAATCCAATACCGATTTATTTTCAGGTTTACCCAGCGAAGCTTTGAAGTAGGCGCCGGCGAATGAATTCACGACATACAGGGATTCCTTATGGTTTATGACTTCCTGTTCCTTCTCGGTGAGTTCGTGTTCGGGCACCTTGATATTATGTGCCTTACCAATTTCCTTGCAAGCTTCCGGAAAAGGCAGTTTTTCGTGTTCCATGACAAACGTGATACCGTTGCCATGTGCGCCGCAACCAAAGCATTTATAGTTGTTTTCACTGGTAAATACCTTGAAGCTGGGAGTCTTTTCAGTATGGAAGGGGCAGCATCCTTCATAGTTAACGCCCAACTTTTTGAGGGACATGTAATCTTTAAGTACATCGACAATAGGGAGGTTATTGATCTGGTCTATAATGGGTTCTGGTATCATAAGAATGGTCTGGGTCATAAAAAGGCAAGAAAATAACTATGTATCTAAGGACACAGAAAGCAGAAGAATGAAGAGTTTGGTTTGTTGTTTAGTTTGGCGAAACCGTAAAGAGGGGTTGCCACCAAGGTTCATAATGGCTTTGCAAATGTCTGGCCCTGGCGTTAAGAGAGTGGTAAACTCTCATTGCATTTTCATGGGCACCTGAATTCTTGCCAGGGATTATCGCGTATATCTGGCTCGAGTGCGGTATCGATAATCAGCTGGTTGGAGCGGTGACCTCTAAGGACAAGGTCTATGTAACCTAAAGAAAAACCTGTACTCAACTTAAGTTTTTTCCGGTATCCTTTCGGAAGGCTTGATTTTATGAGGGAAAGTGTTTCTGGTGGCATAATTCTTAAAAATAATTTGGAAGTGTTATATAATTGTATGACATTTGTAGTGTAACGCGGTCAATAATGAAACGTAAAAAGAACTTGGTAGTTGTGAAAAACAGACTACAAGTTTAGGAATGTTATTTTTAAAAACATGGCTTTAATAAAAACAATCTGAAAGTAATTCCTAATAAACTTATAAATGACTGAGTACAAACGACTAAATGAATTCCTTGATGAGAAGCGTATTCATTCGAAGGAACTGGCCGAAAAATTAGGGTTAACCAACTCGGCAGTATCCTCGATCAGAAGTGGTCGAAATCATATGAGTGCAGAAACCTTAAAAAAGCTCCTGGATCTGTACCCGGAATTGTGTGCTAATTGGTTACTTAGAGGGGAGGGTTCTTGTAAATGTGCCAGGCTGACAGCTCCGGAAATCAGGAAGGAAGAGGAAGCAAAGGATGTCGAAATAGCAGCGCTCAAGGAATTAATGAAATCCAAGGATGATATAATTGAGCTGCTTAGAAGATTGCTTAAGAAATAAAAATTAACGCCACAAAATCGCCACAAAGGCATTTTGCAAAGCTCCTAGAGTACCAATGTTTATGCGGAATTTGGAGAAACGTGGCTAGTTTCTCCAGGTTCACATAATATTTATCATAAAACCCTTATTAACAATCAGTTAGATAAGGGTTTTTCTTTTTTCCGGCTACACCTTTTAAATACAAAAAACCTGATAATTAAATACTTACACTACCAATTGTGTAGTTGTTTTGTTCTAATTTAGAAAGCCATTGACCGGATTGAAGAACTACTGAAAATCATCTCAATTTATAAGGGCTATTACCTCATTTTGCCACCGCAGTACTCCAATAAAGGCATACTGCCACCCGCTCTGTTTCTGGATGCTTTTATGAAGTTTCTGGAAAGACCATACTATGTTGCCCTGCTTAATGCGGCTGCATACCATGGTGCTTCTCACCAGCAACCGCTGGAATCCTTCGTAACGACCACCTTCCCGGTGTTACGGTCCATGCAAAAGAAGGGATTGAAGCTGAATTATGTCTGTGCCAGGGAACAGGTGGAACAGGATTTGGTGATTTGCCGGGCCCTGGTGGAAATCTTTTCGGACGATTGGCTGGCATCCAGTCTGGCTTTTCGGGGAGGAACTGCATTACATAAACTTTATCTGAATCCACAACCCCGGTATTCTGAAGACATTGATCTGGTTCAGGTTAGGGCTAAACCCATAAAAGAAACGGGTTGTTAAATTCCTCAGTTCGAGGTAAACCGAGTTGAACCCACACAAGGCCTGTACTCTTTCCAACGGCAGATTGGGATCAGAAAAATCTTAGGTTCAAATATAGGTGTGGCTATCCACAAAACCGGCAGAGATTTGATTTTTCAATTTTTCTTCAGACAATAAGCAGGGTAATAGGAGTTCAACCAGACAGGTATGCTCGTTCCTTTCATAATTAAGATACCAAGTCCGCTTGTGACCTCGACACGAAAACCGAAACAATTGAATATCAAGAGTTTCGATTTTTTTATTTCCTTTTTTGGCACGTATTTGGCACGAAACTCTGGGAATAGGTCTTAAATCCTCTTGAGTATCAGGATTAGCCAGCTAAAATTCTTATCAGGTCATCATTCATATAATAAACCTCAGAACCATACCTTTTACTAGTCAATATTTTTTCAGCAACAAGCTCTTCCATTAATTTTGTAAGAGTTGTTCTGGATGTTTTACCTAAGATTTTTCCTATAATTTTAGGTTTAATGTACGGTTGGCTAAAAATGACTTCATTCACCTCTTTCGTGTACCATTTGATTTTCGACTTACCAAAGGATAGGGTTGAATCCATTTGTTCAAGGATTTCATTTATGAGATTGTTAGTTAGTGCCGATGTATTCTCAACAGCGTCAAGCATAAATAAAATCCATTTTTTCCAGGAACCTAGTTGTGTTACGGCTCCAAGATTATAGTAGTAGTCTGATTTATTAACAATTATATACTTTGAAAGGTATAAGACCGGTTGATTTAATAGTCCGGTGTGGACAAGATAAATCAGATTAAGAATTCTACCTGTTCTTCCGTTACCATCCTGGAATGGATGTATGGCCTCGAATTGGTAATGCGCAACACACATTTTGATCAGTGGATCGGACGGATAATTTTCGTCGTCATTAAGGTAACTAATAAGGTTATCCATTAATCTCTCTACTATGTCATGACCTCTGGGTGGGGTGTAGATTACCTCTCCCTGCCGAAACTGACTTTGCCCTCTTTTAATAACCACATTGGCCTGAGGAGAGCGTATTCCCGATGTAGTATTCTTGATTTGACGGAAGATTGATAATACTGATTCGAGATTCAGCGTTTTCGTTTCTTTCATGGCATGGAAGCCAGCCCAAAGTGCTTCCCGATACCTTAAAACCTCTTTTGTAGCAGCATCTGTTTTTCCTTCACTGTTTTGGTCCGAAATCGCCTTATAAAGTTCGTCTTCGGTGGTGAAGATATTTTCAATTTCTGTAGAGGTTTTGGCTTCCTGCAAAGCAATTGTGTTTACGAGCATGTAAGGATTTGGAAGTCTCATAACATTGATATTTACTGAGGCTAACGCTCTTGACGCAGAAACCAGTTTTCTCAAAATATCGCTGTCATCATTTAATTCCGAAGGAGGTGGAAGAAAAGGAAGGTCGTTCAATATTTACATGATTTTGGACATGCAACAAATTTATGTTCAATTTTCATTGAAAACAAGAATGCATGTTCAATATTTTGATTTTTCTGGACATGCTGGTAAAACCTGTTCACTTTTTATTTCCCCCAATGCACTATAGGTGGAGGAACCGGAAGAAGTTACAAACCCTCCCCGATCCCTCCGAAGCAATCTTTCCTAATGTAAAGGATTAAAATTATGAGGGTTATAAGAATTTGTCCCTATCAAATTTTACAGGATGAGGTTGGCAGTTACTTCGTTTTCTCCAGTGTGTTCCGGATGATTAGCGATTGTAATTCAGTGTGTCAACGAAATTGCTGCAGAACCCGTTATTATATGCTCATGTAGGCCGAAATATCCACGCAGATTATTTTTTTTGCAACCTGAATGTATAAGTGTATTTCAGCAAAACAGTCCTTCCGGAGGAATACGGAAGATAGGGAACTTCCCTGGTAATGCGTGAATTTAAACCTTCATCATAAACGATATAAAAATCATTTCCCTCGCGCGGGTTCCATACACCTGAAATACTCCCTGTAAAGCCCTTCTTTGCCTCGAATTGCCAGATCAGCATACTCACTGAGGTCTCCTGCCGACCGGTTGCCGTCTTCCAGTCTTATAGTCTTATAGTTTTTAGAACCGGTATGCCATGGTCTGCGAATATAACTTATTCGTGCTTAGCCCTATTGCGACTCAGAAGCTTGATATAGAACGAAAACTTCGTAAGTTTCTTCCTCTCGTCCAGATCATCAATCATCCGGATAAGCGATCGATGGAGGTCGGGATCAGCAGTGACTTTGTTCATCACCCAATTGAACAGCTTCGGGTAGTTGATCAGCCGTTGGATCCAGGCGGAAAGGCGGAGTTCTTTCCAAAGCTTTTTATACACAAACCGGTCATATTTTTTATTGAAGGCAGCATCGAAGCGGCTGGCTGCAATGGTGTTTTCGATATGTTCTGCTGCGGCAAACCCCGACCACATGGCATTACCAACCCCTTCTCCCGTAAAAGGATCAATAAGAAACCCGGCATCACCGGTTAATAAAAACCGGTTTCCTGAAAGTTTGACCTTTCTTGATCCTAAGGGCAGATCCCGCGCTGCAATGCCGGATACCGGATGTGCATGCTTAAATCGTTCAGTCAAATGCGGATTGTGGATCAGAGCCTGTTCCATCACCAGTTTCAGCGTCAGTTTCCGCTTTTTTAAAATATCAGTCCGGATACCTGCACCCACATTTGCTCTGCCATCCGGCAGTGGAAAAACCCACATATAACCCGGTAAAAATTCATTCAGAAAATAGAAATCAACAAAATTACCTTCGTGAAACCCCGTTACACCTGCATAATACTGGCGGATCCCGGTTGCCTGATGTTTGTAATCTTTTTTTCCCGGGATGACTGACCTGGCCAGTTTGCTTCCGGAGCCGGTGGCAATCACGCACATACTGGCAGTATAGCGAAGCTTGCCGGTAATATCGGTGAGGATAACCCCAGGTTCGCCATATTCAAAATTGGCAATGGTAACTCCCTGAATCACTTCGATCAGCGGGTTCTTCCCGGCTTCCTCCATCAGTAAGCGGTCGAAATCGATTCGCCTGATCACATGCCCGGGCGGCTCGTTGGGATATTTTGCATTCCGGTAGGGGAGAGCCACCGATTGCATGTTCGGGGCAAAGAACCGAACACCATGCGACGGCAGCTGGTCAGGCAATGACTGAAGCTTCCTGAGCAGCTCCGGATCAATCCTGCGCACCATCGATACTACCCAGCCGCTCAATCCGTCACCGCAGATCTTATCCCGCGGAAAAGTTTCCTTCTCAATAAGGGTCGACCGGATTCCTTTCTTTGCCAGAAATAATGCAGTGGATATTCCGGCAGGTCCGGCACCCACGATAACGATATCTGACCGCTGATGGCCTAGTACTCTTTCCATGCTTTTATGGAAATGTCTTCCAGATCCAGCTTGCAGAATGCCATGATAAATGCCGCGGCGAGGCGGGCATTGGTAATCAGGGGTACGTTAAAGTCGATGGAATCGCGGCGGATGGTGTAATCATTCTTTAATTCCCCCTGCGTGAGGTTTTTGGGAATATTGATCACCAAATCGATCAGTCCGTTGCGGATATATTCGGTCACATTGGGATTAATCTTTTCATCGGGCCAATGCAGGATAGTGGCAGGAATACCGTTCCCACGGAGGAAATCCCCTGTTCCCGGGGTGGCGAATATTTCATACCCGTGGTTATCAAGCAGATGGCAGGCTTCAAGAAGATGAACCTTATCCTTGATTGGTCC
>JBBAAF010000108.1:0-13385 GCA_041658425.1 Bacteroidales bacterium
TAATGGAATAAGACTCGATGACTGAAACGATGGAGATTTCATTTAATCGGTCGGTAATTTGATCAGGTATCATAGGGTCGGTTTGTAAGCGGCAAAAGAGAGGCTTTGCATATTGGGCATACAGGTTTAGGAAAAGATGAAAAAATGAGGCAGAAGGTTAATTAGCCGAAACCTGCATAATTGGCTCCCACCAGGGTACTGGATGATTATGAATGATATCAGCAGCCTTGGATAAAAGATGGTAGGTTTTAACACAAGACTCATGGGCACCTGATTTTCTGCCCGGTATCAAGGCGAAAATCAGATCGGAATGGTTAACCCAAAACCGGGCCATCTTTTCGTTGTCATCATATTTATAAGCCTCCATATAGCGGTCAAGTTCCATCAGGCAATTATTGATATAGCCGGGAGCAGCTAATGATTTGCCCGATGAGATCAGGTATTTGCGTTGTTTGATCAGGGAATGAATAAAATCATTGGCCTCATCATGGAATTGGGGATTACGCATCGGCTCTATTATTAAGATAGGCTCCGATATCTTCAGCGAGTTGTGCCGTGGAATTGTACTCAGTATCGAAAGGTTCTCCATCAATCACCACCATCATGCGGCTCCCTTTGCTTTTCGATAATGCTGCCAGGTGGGAGAGCAGGCAGCGATGAATCAGTTTAATGCTTCTTGTGTTGGAATGGCGGTTGATCACTTGCGCCTGGGGATCGATCAGCGTTTTGATTGGGAACTGGCTCATGATGGTTTGGGTTTCATTTGGACTTTCCGACTATTTTATTCAGGCGGTCGTAGGCAAGTTGTTTTGCTTCTTCCAATTCCTCCAATATGGTTAAGGCAGAATTGATTACGTCTTGGTTAGATCGTTTGCCTAGTAATACCTTATCGATATAACCAATACTGAGTTCGGTTTCTTTTCGGATGCGGATACGGTAGCCTTTTGGAAGGCGGGATTTAATTGCGATACAAGCTTCAGGTGTCATAAAATTTAATAAATAAATATTTGTTTTGGCGTAAAAAAGAGTAACTTTTGGCGTAAAATAAACGTATAAAACTTATTACAAGTATAGGCTAAACTTATTGATTGTAAGAAAAACTAATTATAAATAAGTTATTTAAAATTGATAAAATGTACCAAATGGCTGATAATTCACGGCTTAAGGAGTGGATGGATGATCAAAGGATCACAAACAAGGCTTTGGCAGAATTGTTGGGGATTACCTCGGGTGGGGCTTGTCTGCTTCGGAGTGGAAAGAACTCATTAAACACGAAACATTTGAAAACTTTGGTTAGCACTTATCCGAATTTGTGTGTAAACTGGATTATCACCGGATCGAAATGTCAGCATCGTACGGTTGAAGAAGTAACAGAACAACTTCGGTTGAAAGACGAAGAGATTACCCAATTAAAGAAGGTTATGAAATTGCAGGAGGAGATGATTGAAATGCTCAAAAAAATGAATCCATCATGATGCCGTACCGATGCCGTACCGAAGCGGTTTTTGACAATCGCTGTCAACTACTGGTAATACATGAATCGAAGAAACCGTTATGAGTCTCTCCAGGTTCACTTGAAAATTATCACAAAGTCCTTATTATCAACAAGATAGATGAGGACTTTCTGTTTTTAGGTGTGTTTCCGTAAAGTGAAATAGGTTGATAATCAATAGTATCCATAAACGTCTCTGAGGTAAACGTCACAAATACGGCACAAAGATTTGCATTTTCTACTTTCCCAGACAGATTTTGAAATGGAGTAACTCAGCTTTCAATTTTACTTTCGGCGGACTCATATCTTTAGTCTGCCATCCATAATCAGGTGGTAGTTCTGTAACTTATATCATCATCTTGTATAAACTCCGGTAATAGGGATAACTTTTTCCCGAATATAGGAAATACACGATGTTGTTATGAACCTGAATCTTTTCAATGAACGGATAATCAGGTATCTCGACTACCTTGATTATTTCGCCGGTATCTGGATTTATCTCTTTTAAGGTATAGTGACCGGAGTGTTGATGTGTCCATAATGACCAGATACGGTTCACCTTTTCATTGTACAGGATCTGCTGGGTAAAATTACCAAGATCAATGTCATACATTTTTAAGAAAAGGAGATTGGTGAATTCCTTAAGATGGAAGGAAATCGGGACTGACCTGATGGAAATCCCATTCTGATTGAAAAATTCGATATTGTTGCCAAAGAAATCGAATATTGCAATATCATTGGTGCGTTGGATGACAGGGGCACTCACGCATTTTTCATAACTTTTTTTAATTATATATCTTAATATAGGTTTCTCAACCCGATCAGGTCCGTAACGGTCGAATACAGTTTTTATCAGTCCGGGATTCTTCTCCCCCTCCTTAATACTGTAAGTCTTGTTTTCCGTTAGTGTTGACTGCTGACTAAAAAGACGGCCATTGAGGAATGCCTTTGCTGGTAAAAGTCGGGATTCGAACTCTTGTATACCGGATGGGTACATCAAATTCAAGTTGTTGTAATTTACACCGATCTGATAGACAGTGTCTTCAGTCAGGAGCTGGATACTCCGAAAGCAATCTTTAAATAGGTAGATCGTGGTAAGAATATCAATGGATTCCGGTATTTCAATCTTATGCCCTGCATTACTGATCTTTTTCGATGCCAGGATTTCACCGTTGAGTGTTGTCAGATAAAGTCCTTGATCCTCAACTTGCTTATAAGGATTCGCGACCAAAATAATCTGTTCCTCTGAAATTCCATAATCCACGATGTTCAGGGTGTCTCCCTGAATCAAATTTGCAATCTTCTTGCCGGAAATGGTCACTTGGCCAATCTTCCGGATTTCACCCTTTAGATAGATTTTAGCCGAATCACGATCGGCGGCCTGCATCAGGACTTGTTGGGGTATATATCCAACATAACTTACATAGATGAGCACCGGCGTTTTTTCAACAATCAGGCTAAAGAAACCTTCTGAATTTGTGGAAGTCCCTGACAGTGCGCCGACGACCACTATGTTGGCCCCGGAAAGAGGCGCTTTCGTCTCAAAATCATACACATATCCCTTAAGCTTGATCCCTTGAGCAATTGACAATACCGGCAAAAACAGTACAATCACAACGATAGTCAACATTCGGTAATGCATGGTAATCTGATCAGATTAACAGTATTAGTACTGGGGGATAGGCAAAAGTAAAAAAATGATCACACAATTACAACGGCTACAGCGATTCCCTCTATTTCCCCAAAGAACAATAGGCCATTCAGCTTTAACCTTTGAGATTTATTCAAGGTGAAGCCTTCCCCTGACGATTTGCATAACCATTGGTCTGATGAGAAGGCCATCCCTCGTTCACTCTTGATAAATATCGCTTTGCGAGATAAATATTTTGCGAAAAGTATCGAAAATCGCTACCTTTCGCAAAATATTACTCTTATGGAAAACGACAAGACAAATCGGAATCTCGAGAGCTGGGTGGAACAGCAACTCTCCCTTGGAAGATATGGGTTTTCTTTAGGCAATTTGCGAAGATCCTTTAAGGGACATAGCGTCATAGCTCTGAAATCTGCATTAAAGCGACTTTCTGATAAAGGGAAAATCATTTCAATTTATAAGGGATTTTATCTCATTTTGCCACCTCAGTACTCCGACAAAGGTGTTCTGCCTCCGGCACTCTTCGTGGACCCATTCATGAAGTTTCTGGAAAGGCCCTACTATGTCGCCTTGCTGAATGCCGCTGCCTATCATGGTGCATCGCATCAACAACCGCAGGAGTATTTTGTAATGACTACTTTCCCGGTTCTGCGGGCAACTCAGAAAAAGGGACTGAAGCTGAATTATGTCAGCATAAAAAGCATTCCTGAGAAATTGCTGGAGCAGAAGAAAACGGAAGCGGGATATCTGAATGTTTCCAATCCGGCTCTCACGGCAACCAACCTCGTGCAATTTGAGAAGAGGATTGGCGGATTGAGCAGGGCGGCAACCGTGTTGAATGAGCTGATCGAGGTCATAACCCCGATGGATTTCAATAAAGATCTGTTGGATTATGTTCCGGTAACCGCGCTGCAGCGACTTGGTTATTTAATGGAGTTTGCCTGCCTCAATAACGAATTGGCAGATGCCTTGTTTACCGCCATGAAGAATCAATCATTAAATTTTTATCGAATACCACTGAAACCCTCCCTCCCTATAAAGGGTCATTCATCTGCCAATCGCTGGTCAGTAATTGAAAACACTAAAATTGAAATTGACGAATGATCCCTCAGTCATACATAATGGAATGGAGCCGGCAGGTTCCATGGAAAACCAACGAACAGGTGGAACAGGATTTGGTGATTTGCCGGGCTCTGGTGGAAATCTTTTCGGACAATTGGCTGGCAGGCAGTGTGGCTTTTCGGGGAGGAACCGCGTTACATAAACTTTACCTGAATCCACAACCCCGGTATTCTGAAGACATTGATTTGGTTCAGGTACGAGCTGAGCCCATAAAAGAAACAATCCAGAAATTGCAAGATTGCTTGTCCTTTTTGGGTAATGCTTCAATCGGGCCAAGAAAGGATGGAATCCGCCTGAAGTTCGGATTCGACTCAGAGTTTCCACCAATACAGAAGTTGCGATTAAAGGTGGAAACCAATACCCGGGAACACTTCACAGCTTTGGGTTATAGACGACTTCCGTTCGAAGTCCAATCGACCTGGTTTAATGGGAAATGCGAGCTGAATACCTACCGGTTGGAAGAATTACTGGGAACCAAGCTCAGAGCTCTCTATCAGCGAAGGAAGGGTCGTGATCTTTACGACTTATTCATTGCCTTATCACAAAGGCCTGATCTGGATATAAATGCATTGTTGGATTGTTACCATAAATACATGGCGTTTTCGGTGGAGCATCCACCAAGCCAACGGGAATTTATCCTGAACATGGAATTAAAAATGAAGGACTCTGATTTTCTGGGCGATACGATGGCATTACTCCGGCTAGAAGAGCCTTATGATCCATATGCGGCGTATGAAATGGTAAGAAAACTACTGATTGAAAGAATTTGAAATGGTTTAAGTCCATATTTTACTTGAAGGAATATCAAAAAGCAAACGGCACAAATACGGCACAATTTGTTTTAAGTGATTAGCTGAAAGCTAAGACTAGCGCCACTGTTGGAGAAATTATCATGAGTTTCTCCAGGTTCACAGAACCTCTCGTTACAACGAGAGGTTTTTTTTATTTATGAGTGGTAGCAAGGGTTACAGAAGGGCGCTTACGCATTACAAAATGAAGAAGAATGACAATTTGCATTACAAACGCATTACAGAAACTATTCCAAGTGTAAAAATCAGACTGCGATCAGATGCTTTGGATCGCACCGGAAAGGGGGTTATTCAGCTTGAATTATATCGTCATCATAAGAAGATGACCTTCAGTGCCGGCATAAAAGTGGAGCCTAAGCATTGGAATGAGGAAGAAATGAAGGTAAGGAAAAGCCATCCTCAACATGAGGATTACAATTTGATCCTGGACGGTGCATTGGCTAAACTGACCAATGTGTTTATTAAGTACCGTTTGCAGGACAAAGGACTCACTTACGAATTGATCAAGGATGAATATGAACGTCCGAATACCGGATTCAACTATCTCGAATGGCTCGGAACTGAAATAGAATCGAGACGGGGCGAAGTGACTGACTCCACTATAGAACAATTTCACGCGCACCTGGTGAAGCTCAAGGAGTTCAAAAAGACGGTTTCCTTTGCTGAATTGTCCGAGGATTTGTTCGCCAACTTTAACAAGCACATGAAGGTTAAGCTTAAAAACGAAAGCAATACCCGATGGAATACGCTGAAAACTCACCGGACCTTTATCAATATTGCAAAGCGTAAAGGGATAGTGACTTTTAATCCGCTGGACCGGATGCCGGTCAAACGGGCTCAAACCGATCGGGTGTTCCTCGATAACAATGAGGTGAAGCTGCTATTGGATCTTTACCATAAGAAAACACTCACAGATACCTATCAGATTGTGCTTCGGCATTTCCTTTTCAGCTGCTATACGGGATTAAGGGTGTCGGATCTTGAACGGATTAAAATGGAGGACATTGTCCATAATTTGCTTATTGTAACTGCCAAGAAGACCCGGAACAGCTCCGGGGCCACCACGCGGATACCTTTGGTGCCAGCGGCTTTAGAGATGATTGCTGATGAAGCTGGTAGCCGGACAAAAGGGTTGATATTCAAATTGTTTTCCGAACCAAGGATGCGTACTTATATCAAGCTGATTGTGGCTCACGCAAAGATTTCCAAAAAGATCACCTGGAACTCCGGCCGGCATACTTTTGCCACGAATTTTCTGAAGGCGACCAATAATCTCGCAGCCCTTCAAAAGTTGCTCGGACATTCGAATATCAGCATGACAATGGTTTATGCCCATATCATTACCGATGACCTGGAACGTGAAATGGACGTTTTCGGTAAAACTTAAACCAGGTAGAATTCACAATCACCAGGCAGAACGCCTTCATATTGCAGTGAAATACTTCTGTTTTTCAGGATGTAGTGGTTGTTATTAATCTCATACACCGTAAAGAAATCCAGCTGCGAAGGGTCGGTAATCGTCCAGGTTACGACCTTTCGCTTTTTCCACCAGGTCAGGTAATCTTTCCAGAGCTGGTTATACAGACCTGTATCTCCCTGCCATTTCAGACTGAGTGATGCATCCGGCAGAAGTTCACCTGCTGAATCAAAGGCATCTGAAGAACCATAAGGGTAAAGTGTTCCGATAGAATCAGCTACCATCCCCCGGTAGAATAAAAATCGAAGACTACAAGACAGGGATGTGCTGCGAATGATTGAACTGGAAAGTTGGGCTGCCTGCGGGCAGCGGATTATTGGTCCATCAATGGAACGCTGGTAATGGATCATCGGCAAGGTGGATGCCAGGGCGGTATACTCTTCGGGTTTATCTCCAATGATAAAATCCTGAAAGTCGTTTGAAAAAACCTTCCAGGAATATTCGGTAACACCGTCCACTTCTTCACCGGAATATTGGTAGTAAAGGCCGTAACTCTTTACAAGCCTTATTTCATTGATTGTCGCAGCAATCAAAGTGAGTTCATCAATGGTATCTACCGGTGGCCGGAGCAATTTTGGATCCTCGTAAATATTTTTAAATCCTTCGCTGAATAGTAAGTCATTTTGCTCATGCTCCCAATGAAGTTTAACTCCAGCAGTATTATCAGAAATGGTCACCAGCGGCAAGCCCATTGCTTTAGCGTTGAGCGGCACAGACTTGCCGGAGGTTACCAGATCTTTTCTTCTCACAATTGAGGCGAAGCCTTGGTTATCAATAGTAATCGCAAGATTGAATAGATTTCTGATTGCCAGGATAAAATCTTTGATCAGCATATCAGGCAAGAAATCCTTCACGTTCCAGGTATTGAATTCCCGGGTGATGGTTGTTACAATAACTGTTCGTTGAATATAGCCCCAGGCACCATCGTTCCGCTTCCCGAATATGGTTTTGGTAACGGGCCGGGTTACACTGATGAGATTAGCAGAATCGTGATTGTTATAGATAACCAGCTGTTTCAGGTCGGAATCAGTATTCAGAATGTTTTCTTTCAGCACAAACCCGAAATGATTAAATATCCTGTTAACCACGTATCCGAGGTACGGGAATGGCGAAATTGCCATAACGGAATTGACTCCGGTAAACCAAGTACCCAGTTCATGAGAATTCAAACGATACTGATTGGTTTTCCAGCCATCCTTGAACTGGGTATCATCCATGAAATTCTCGTTGTAAATCGGGAACAGGGCGAAATCATCCTCCGGATAGGTGAATTCCGGTTTGAATTCCCAGGTTCTTTGCCCTCCGAAATCCACATCAGAAAGTTTCTTTCCATCGGTTTTGCCGGCAAAATCACCAGTACCCAATTGAAGAAATGCGCTGTAAGAAAGCGAAGTTGCTTTCTGGATTGTGGCCGTTCCGGTTCCGATCAGCCTGCCGTCCAAATATAATTGGAACGGCAAATTAAAACCACCCTGAAAGGCCGACTGGATCCTTCCAGGATGGCTTAATATCCGGTTATTTCTCGGTGATGCAGGCAACTCAAATGGAAATGAGAATCCCCCGGGAATGCTGTCCTTCTCGAAAACCGGTGATTCCTCGGTAATGCTGATCGAGGAATTTTCGTTCAGATCGACCGGTTCGTTATTGATAATGAGCTGTATCACCTAAGTTTGGGATTATGGTTAAAGATCAAAATACTCAACCAGAGCCATCATGTCTGCCTGGGAGATGTCGGATGGAACCATATCCATCTTGATCTTTGGAGATTTGAGCAAGAAGGCCATAGCGGTGAATTGCCCGCCGGTCATCTTGCAGATTCCTGCCTCGTTTTTTTCCAAAAGTGGCTTGACATCCTTCAGATCAACCCGATGGAATTCAGTTTTGGAGGGTTCATCCTGAATGTTGCGGAAGTTGAGTTCTTTAACCTTTTGCTTGTCAATGATCACATTGTACTCAAACTCAAGACTTTCGGCTTCATCCTGGTAAGATTTCATATCCTCGGCCGGGATGTCATAAACCTCTACGGATTGGTTTCCTACGCGATCAATTTTGGTTGCCGGCTGGCCGTTCAATCGTTTCCGGGCCCACTTTTTCTTAACGTCCTCAAGGACCAGGTTAAAGGCGTTGAAGTCTTCGTCCGGTTTTTGGATCAGGTCCAGGTCGCGGAGTTCATTATTGATTTTAACGATGGTCTTGGCCGATGCATAAGCCAGGCTGATGTTGGGCACGCCGTTTAAACGGGTTAATAAATCCCGGATGATTGGCAGTTCTCTGTTTGTGATTGCTCTCATGGTGTTTTATAAATTTTGATTTCGAAAATGATAAATGTTTAAAATTCAAATTATTGATTGAGAAGGATAAGGGGAATTTGATCGCGAATTTCCTGACTGACCGATTCGGGAAGGGTCACCGGGTCAATCTCATAAAATATATGTTCCAGAATGGCATATTTTAACCGCTCATTTCTTTCCTCACCTGTATCATTAAAATTTAGCAGGATATCGAGTGCATCTCGGGAAGTTTCAAAATTCAGATTTACCTCCCGAATAAAATCGGGCTCCATGGATTGTTTTAGATCGCCCATGCTCCGGAATACTGCGAATAACTGCTTGAGACTGACTGGAATCGTTTTGTACATATTGATCAATTTTATTGTGCGGCAATCCAGGCCATATCCACATATTGCGACCGGGCCGCTCCATAGGATGTTCCAAGCGCATTAATAGCATAGGCCCGATAATAGATAGTAGCATTATTAATCCTGGCATGTACGTTAGCATCGTAAATGCCGGTCGTTCCTGAAACAATAATTTTTGTATCGGCGGTTGTGGGCGAGGTTGAAGAAAGCGACCAACATATCCCGCGCTCAGTTATTGTAGATCCTCCGTCGGAAGTAACTTCGTTATTATCAACATAAAAGTCACTGTATGTGGGATTGTTATTATAAGTGGATTGGCTAGGATCCATTTGCCCAGTTGTCACAGTAGGTGCAGTTGCAGAAGTCGTGGTGAAATCAACCTCAGAACCATAAGCGGTACCCTGGCTGTGATTGCGTATGCCCTGCAATGATAGGTTGTGCCTGATGCAAGCCCTGATAATACCGATGAAATTGAGCCTGTTCCGGTACCCGAAGTCACTTTTGAACTGGAAGTTGTAGGTGAAGCGGAAGTGCTGTAGCAGATTCCTTTTTCGGTAACCGAAGCTCCTCCATCCGCTGAAACGTTGCCGGCCACGGTAGCACCGGTTGAGCTGATTGAGGTTGCTGGTGAAGTTGTGGTGACAGTTGGGATGGTTGATGCGGATGAAGTGGTGAATGACACTTGTGTTCCATAGGATGTACCTATGCCATTGGTGGCATAAGCTCTGACATAATAAGTTGTTGAAGCGGTGAGTGAGGTTAACCCGGCGGAGAATGTTCCGGTGGTTCCTGTTGCCGTAACCTTACTATTTGCGGTTGTCGGATTTGAAGATGTTCCCCAACAAATCCCACGTTGGGTTATTGTTGATCCACCGTCATCGGTGACATTACCTCCTGAGGATGCGCTTGTTTGCGTGATACCGGAAGCCGAAGTTGTAGCTGAAACTGTTGGAACAACCGCGAGTGTGGTAAAGCTAATTTGCGAACCATAAGCAGTACCCTGAGAATTGGTTGCATAGGCCCGGGCATAATAAATAGTGGCTCTGGAAAGCCCGGTCAATGATGAAGAAATAGATCCCGTTCCTGTTCCTGATGCAACTGTCGGGTTGGCTGTCGTAGGAGTACCCGTTGTATTATAGCAAATCCCTTTTGTTGAAACCGAGGCTCCTCCATCAGAAGAAACATTACCATTAAGATAGCATGAAGATGAAGTCAGGGACTGCACACTGGTATCAGTGGTCACGGTTGGCAGGTTGGCAAGTGTGGTAAATTCATCATAAGAAGAACAAAGCACAGTGCCGCTTGCATTGGTAGCATAAGATTTAGCACGGTAAGTGGTGCCAGGTGAAAGTCCTGTTAATGATCTGGTGAAATTAGTTGTCCCTGTGGGTACTGTTGCAGAACCCTTGTTATCTGTTATAGCTGGTTCCCCGCTTGTTCCTATTTTATATACAAAACCGCGATCCGTAATACTCTGACCTCCATCTGCGATAATTCCGCCTCTTAATGTTACCGATGTTGTGGTTACATCAATAGTAATTGAAACACCAACTGTCGGCAGACCGAGTGTGGTGAATGAGGTTTGAGTTCCGTAATAGGTTCCAACTTCGGTGGTTACATAAGGACGTATGTAATAGGTCTGCCCAAGGGTTAAGCCGGTCGCTGTGCTTGAAAATCCAGCGACCGAGGTTCCCCCGTCGGTTGTCTTAGAATCTGCTGTGGTGGGATTTCCTGTTGTATTCCAGCATAATCCGCTTACGGAGATCACTGTTCTTCCATCTGTGGTGACGGTTCCCCCGAGGGTTGCCTGGGTAGCGGTTACCCCGGATACTGATCCGGTGGTGACTGCGCCCGGGTACCCATCATAATAATACTTGAGCTTTGGGGTATTGTATTTTCCACCAAACGTTTTGGTGAAAACCGGGTTCATGATTTTCACATTGGCAATGGCAAATTCATTGACAGCATAGTTGGCATTTGAAGCATTTCCGATAGAAAATGAAAGTTTGTTATCATTGGTATATCCCGGGGAGTCTAACGTACCAAAATGGTGACCACGTTGCCACTCAGGTGATTTTCCGGTTGGATCATCCACTTTGATGAGGTTAGCATTCAGGCCTGCGGAATAGGTGCCAAGTTGTTTTCCATTTAAGACAGCATAGGTGCTGCCACTGAATCCGGCCGGGTCAAAACTGGTTGGGAATTGTCCAAACCGGTAATAGCAGTGAAAGAAGTAATTCACACCAGTGGTGGGAACCGATAAAAAATAGGTATTGGAAATGGAAACCCGAATACTTTCAGAAGTGGTCGGAAGAATTTTCAATACTTTCCTTGTTTTCTGATCCGGGGTGATTTCATCCTGCAGGGATCCGGTTCCATATCCGGAGGTCACGATCCAATTTCCGCTGGTTGCGAAAATGGCATCATCACCTTGAAGAAGATTATCGCCCAGATAAGCTTCCTGGAGGTAGTCATATTCATAGGTAATAATTCCGATGCGTAGATATTTATCAGCGCTGACGATCTTTTCGTTGAGATAGGCAATCCCGGCAGCATTAAGGGTAAATGTCTGCTCCCCGGTTGAGAATAAAACCGGTTCGGAAATAACTAAAGAATAGGGATAGTAAGGGTAATCGACGAAAGGCGAACCTCCTTCGTACTTGACCAATACGGTTTTACAGGGGGTATAGGTATTAGAAACACAAGTCAGCAGAATTTCCGCTTTAGAAACCACGCGCATCGTAGAAACGGTGGAAAGGTTAATCTGTAGATAACCTCTCGAATTATCAACGTTATAAGCACCCCTGCCACCAGTCACTACGTTGGCCACTTGAAATCTGGTCCAGATATCAAGGAAAGTATCATCTCCGGATGACTTTGTTGTGGCAGAACCACTTGTCGCGTTCGCTAAATTATTGTTTAGAACCTCAAAATGATTCACATACATTCCTAATCCGGCACCCGATTCGGATGAACCTTTTGTCAATTGTCGCATGTTGCCACCGGTAATGGTCGCATTCAACTGAGTGGGATCTTCAGTCAGGGCATGGTTGTATCCATACCATTCACTGATTGAATAGGGTTTGGTGGTGATGCCAGTTCTCATGACCAACGGGTTGTAGGTATTCAATACCACATAGGGAACGTTTTTATCGTTACCGGTAACCAGGGCAGTTAATGTTTTGCTCTCGTTTCCGATCCATTCCTTCTCCTTCATGATGTCGGAAACCTTGATCAGCCCAAACTTCTGCAAAGGGTTGTTAGCCATTTCTTAAAGCCTTTAATTCTTTGGTTAACGTGGTCACCTTCTCGTCGAGGTATTGGACAGCTGAAGCGAGGATAGCCGTGTAATGATCATAATACAATCCCAGCGAGCCATCGGGGCGATGCTGAACCATTTCCGGAAGGATCTTTTCCATTTCCTGAGCGCCAAAACCGAAGTCACGTTCGCCGGTTTTCTTACCATAAACCCAGGTGAACCAGTACGGATTTGTCTTCCGGACAACATCAATCGCGTAATCTGGTTGCATGCCCTCGAAATCAGTTTTAAAGCGCATGTCGGATACGGAGTTAAAGAAGTAACCGTCGCCGGTTGCTTTGACGTCGCCGGTCACCTCGATTCCATTGGAAAAGTATCCGCATCCGGTCACCGAAAAACCGGCGGTCGTTGTTTTGGCCCTTGAGACGCCGTTGGCAAACATCTCAAACCAGGTATCACTAGAAATCTTTTGACCTTTGGCATACAGCACTCCACCGGTAACGGATTGCAGGTATATCATTCCATCATTAGCGATTACCAGTGTGGATCCGTCTGAATAAATCGTAGATGTGTACGTTCCCCCTATAAAACTAACACCGGTATAAGCGCCATTTAGTGTCACCCCGGTTGAATAGATCGATCCGGAAACGTTCAGTGTAGTAAGCGTTCCGACCGAAGTAAGAGAGGAAGTAACCACAGTGGATTTCAGGACAGTTCCGGTCAAAGTACTGGCATCAGCTGTGACCGTTATATTAGCAGAACCATTAAAACTGGTTCCATTAATGGTTCGGGCCGTTTGAAAAACAGTTGCGGTTGCTGCATTGCCGGTCGTACTTTGATTTAGAGTTGGAACATCATTTACGGTGATGGTCCTGAACGAAGCACCTCCCGCTGAAGCGGAAGGTGCTGCCAGGAATGTGTTCTGGGCACGACTGGT
>JBBAAF010000109.1:0-13197 GCA_041658425.1 Bacteroidales bacterium
TTCATTCTCCGCATCTTCCCGATCATGCCGATCGGGACCAGGATTAGTCCGAGTATCAGAAATGCAGGAAGGATGATATAAGTGAACAGTCCGAGATAGGAACTTCCCTGCTGATAGAAGAGGCTCAAGGTAAAGAAGAACAGGATGAACATTAGGCTGATAAAAGCCACAATGGCTCCTGTCATGGAAAGCCTGTTGTTAACCGATTTGGGTAATTTCATAGGTCAGGAATTTGCCCCCAAATTACAACATATATCGATAGGTGATTTTACTTCAGACTCCGGGGTCGGAAGATTTCAATATTAGCATAGTAACAATTTCCTTATATATTTGGATCTATTGAAGGATGATAAAATGAGCGACAAAAAACTGTTGTTGAGTTTTGGCACCGAATCATCCCGATCCGGGGCGCCGTTGGAATGGTGGTATTTTCATGGTTGTTTGCAGGAGGATGAAACCATTTATTTCATGTTATGTGTTTTCCGGAACAGGATGGAACGCGCAAATGAATTATCCAAACATGGATACACTGCGATCTTTTCTCTTATGAACGATGATAAATCACTATACAGATCAGCTAGTTGGGTTGATCCTGATTTTTATTCTTATTACATTGATAATAAAGAAATTGCGTTACGGACCGAAATTAATTCACAGTTGGTGGAAGCTATTTTTTATGAATATAAAATTAGCGGTCCCCCGGAACCCATTAAAATCAATTATTCTCCGATTTTATTCAAACGAGATCCATTTGAATTTCATTGGGACACCATTCACATTGTCCAAAATCCCGATTATCTTTTACTTTCATTCTCAGATCCCAAAGACGGTACACCACATGACCTGAAGATCATCCCAAGGTCTCCCCATCTGGAGCCGAAACATACAATAAATCTTCCATCAGGCCAGGGAATGAGCTATTTATGTTATCCTGATAATGATCTGGCAATTGTCGGAGGTCAACAGCCTGTTTCGGCTACCGCGTGGTTTGACCATCAGTGGGGAGATTATAGCTGGTTAGTAAGGAATGATGAACAACATTCTGTTTTAGGCTGGGATTGGCTCGGTATTAACTTGGAAGACGGATCCGAAATTATTGTTATAGTTCATAGGGAAATGCCTGGTCTCCATCCTATTGGTGCCTATGCACTCATACGCAACCAAGATCGTGAAATCCTGGAGACACATGATGTGGTAATAAAACCGCAGCGATATTGGTTAAGCCCAAAGACGGGCATCCTTTATCCGGTGGCAATGCTGGTATTAATCCCGGAATTAAAGGCAGAATTTCAGTTTACACCTGTAACCGATAACCAGGAGATTCCCGTATTCGGCTTACAAAGAGCGGTTTGGCAGGGAGCGGGAAATGTATCAGGGCAGATTGATAATAAATCCATTATTGGGACTGCACGAGGAGAGCTTAATGGTTATGGTTATTTGTTCAAGCTGGATGATTATTTAAAACATCAGGCTGAAAAGATTGATCCGATCATTGAATCATTTTTCCCGAAAATTATCAGGGAAGAGCATTTGCAATCTTATGCCGGAAAAGCCGAAGGAGAGTATTTCCCGTCTGCTGTCAGTGAATTTCTGGCTGAACCGGTCTGGGATCTTCTCTCACGCAAGGGAAAAAGGTGGAGGCCGATTTTTACCCAGTTATTGATGGGGGCACTTGGTAAGGATTCCGGACCTTATGAAGCGATGCTTTATTGCCTGGCCGAGCTGGTTCATACAGGCTCCCTGATTATAGATGACATTGAGGATGCTTCCCTGCTCCGCCGGGGAGAGGAAGCTATCCATATCCGGTATGGCCAGGATCTGGCAATCAATGCTGCAAATACTCTTTATTTCCTTCCGATTACCCTTTTATTCGAACATCCCGCTCTGGATGAAAAACAAAAACTGGAGATTTACCAATTGATGACCCGGCAGTATATTCGCGCTCACCTCGGACAGGGTCAGGATTTGTATTTTACCCGGAATATGAATCCGCACAATCTGGATAAATGGATGAATGATTCTCTTGAGCCCAAACTTTTCCAAACGTACTCCTTAAAAACGGGCGCTCCGCTTCAGGGATTGGCTGAAACTGCAGCAATCATTGCGAGGGCAGGACAAGAATGCAGAAAAGCTTGCGGCAGTTTTGCCAGTGCTTTCGGAGTGACTTTTCAAATTATCGATGACATTCACAATTTCAGTCATTCGCCTAATTGGACTAAAACAAGCGGGGAAGACCTGACGGAAGGGAAAATGACTTATGTAATTTATGAGAGCCTTAAAAATGCCCCGGAAAATGACCGAATCAAACTTTATAATATATTGACATCAAAGGAATTAAGAAAAGACCCTGATCTCATTCAGGAGGGAGTGAGCATAATAATGGAATCTGGATCCCTGGATATTTGCCGCGAAAAAGCCCGCAGTATTATTCGACCTGCCTGGGAAAGTGTATCGGTTTACCTGCAGCCTACCGAGCAGCGATTGTTGTTAAAGCTGTTGACTATCCACCTGGTTGACATGGATTTAGAAAAATAAAAAAACAGTTTAGGTGAACATTTGAATAACATGGAGAATTATTCTAACACCCATGTTTATTTCGTAAGTCTTTCAATAATTGGTGTGGTTATGTACCTGACAGGAATTCTGTTGTTCAGGAGATTTGCATTATCAATAATAATCAGCAGTTTAGCAGCCGTTCCACAGGCTCTTTTTGGTTCCCATTTTTTTACTGATTATTGGCAGAACCCGAGAATCACAGAGGGATCCGCAACCCTGGAAGATTTTCTTTTTTGTTTTATCGCTGGAGGTGGAGCCTGGATCTCCGTTTTAGAAGTTCTTCATAAACAGATTTATATTAATCTTGATTTCCGTCGGTTCATGATCCGTTCGTTTCAAATTCTCCTTGTCGGGATCGTTTCGATGGCGATATTCTTTATAATGGGAATCAGGAATTTTATTAGTCCTTACCTGGCTATGGCAATGTGTGGATTGTTGCCTGTCCTGGTCAAAAGGGAATACCTGGTTATCTGGATCAGTGGTTCTTTACTTTTCTCGATCAACTATCTTGCCGCTTTTTTAATCGTTAATGCCATCTGGCCGGAATTCATATTAAGCTGGAACTTCCCGGAATTGTCAGGTTCGCTGTTCCTGGGGATCCCGCTTGAAGAGTATCTGTTTGGGATTCTTTACGGAGGTAGCATGGGGACTTGCATGGCCTATGTTTTCGACACCGGTATTATTCAGGGTAAGATGATATCCGGATGGTTTAGTAAACCTCAAAAACAGCAAGAAGCTTCGTCCAATCATAATGCTCTGCTTTATCTTTTCAGTTTAACAATTATTAAAACCGGATTGCTCTCTTCGGTGAGAGTGGAAACGAATTTACGGTATGCCTCCTGTTTTTTCGGGTACCTGTTCTTCCACCGACCAGTTGTTTTGTTTGAAGTAGTACCTGGGTCTGATTTTGAAATCCGGGGCGATTCCGTAAATGGTGTCCATCCGTCGGGTAAAAAAGCTCAGGGTATCCCGGAAATTGTACGGTCCATAAACCTGGAGATTAGCGGTGGCATTGAAATTACTCTCGGAAAGGTGTAAGAATTGTTTCTGTATCTTACCATTAAGGTCTGTAAGATTAAATGAATACCCTTGATTTCTAAGGTTGTTTGGGTAACCATATGCCATAAGATAATTCTCCCCAAGATCAGTAAAACCTGATGGCATGGGATCAAGTTTTATTGTACCCAGGAATTCCCCAAGAGGACCGAATTTATGCAGGTATGGGGCGTTAAGGATCAGGATTGACAGATGGTCCTTAGAAAATGAAATTTGATTTGGGTACGTATATTCTCCTGGTCCTTTCCCAAAACGGGATATTGGCCTCAGGAACTTACCTTTCCTTTCAAACAAATAGATTTTATTGATCATGTAATCATAAATCAGTATGTATTTATCTGTTACGGAAAATGACCGGATCTGTTTAATAAAACAATCCGGATTGGTTTCGAGTGGTACGTACTCGATATCCGTGGCTATATCGCTGAGTTTAAAAACTTCCTTGCTGACCGGTCCGGTGAGGTCGATTACCTGGAGGGATCCGGGATTGTTTTTGTGGGAGCAGGAGGTTAAAAAGAAGGTGAACACAATTAAACTCGCCAAAGAGAAGTGATTCATGGGATTGGAGGTTAACACTATAAAGGTATTAAATAAGGGATCAAGTTTTAAAAGAAGGAAGAAGGAAGAATTTCTAGATTCGAGGAATCTAAAATCCTCGCCATTGCCCGGTAATTCTCCAACGCCTGATCTCCCAATTCCCTGCCATAGGGCGATGCGGAGGGCATCAGGACGAAGCCGCGGCCGGAGCCCGAGGTTCCTTCATCGAGAGCACGTCTGATCTTTTTTTCAAATTCCGGGGTCGAAAGGTTTTCAATATCAGCACATTCAAGATTGCCAAACAGGACCAGCCGGTCACCATATTTTTCCCGAACATACCCCAGCTCAACATCGCCCTGGGGCGGTGGTTCGATCGGGTCGACGGCATCGGCGCCCATTGCCACAATATCACTAAGGATGTCGCGGATGTTGCCATGGCAATGGATCCGTGCATATCCGCCGGATTGATGGATGATATCGATCATGGGTTGCACATACCGGCAGACATATTCGCGAAAAAGCGACGGCGGAAGATAGGGCGGAGAGGCGAATTCGGGACCGTAAATGCGCCACAGGCGACCGGGTAGGAGCCGGGCAACCTCCCTGGTTTTGGTGATAAGCACATCCGCAAAACGGTTCAATAGCCGGTGAAAACGCTCCTGCTCCGTGAGGGCAATCATCGTATAATTGCTCATGTTGAACAGGAGTGCAGCCAGACAAAGCGGATCGGGAGTGTCGATCATGACCAGGCCGGTATCGCCGATATCAGATTCAGCTTTCAGAAAGGCAGTCGCATCAACGGTTTCGCCCGCCCCGAAAACCGGGAGCTCCAGAAAAGTATCGAGATCATGTACATCTTTCAGCAAAGGTTCGGTAGTCCAGATGGTATTGATATCCGGATCCTGCCGGGTTTCCATAGTCAGGATGCGGCTTCCCGCTTGTACCGTTCGTCTGATATACCGTCTCCCATTGCGAATCGTGGTTTGATCTGTAGCAATGTGTCCGATCGGATCGGGGGCAATCTCTTTGAATGCCACACCCCGCATCACTATCCGGTCGGTTTTTTCCCGTGCCAGATCGATCAGCGCTTGCCAGGAAGGATGGGAAAAGATGTTGAAGGGATCCAGATCATTCGGATGCTCGTCGTATCCGTTGATCTCATAGAAGCAGACGGCAGGCCGGTCGACAGGTTTGCCCTGGAGAGTGGCTAATAACCGTTCGCGACGGGTCATTTGTTTTTAGGTAAAGCCTGATAAAGTCCGATTACCTTTTCGAAATCCCAACGCATAAATTGGGGTTTCCGGGTTTCAACAGTAACACCCGGAATGGTGTTGATCAGAGGGCGGTTATCGGGGAGATGGAGTACAATGCGCGCGGGCTTTTCGCGCATGGGCCCATCAAACTTGACCTCAACGCCTTTGGCTGTGCCTGTGACGATGAGCGACACGTTGCCGAACCAGGTAGGCAGCTTTTCGATCCTGATCTGCTCACCATCGGCCAGCCACCAGTCGGGCACAGCCTTTAAAAGGTGCAATTCATTGCCCTCTTCATGTACCAGCATGTGACGTAGCATAATAGCATAATTACAGGCCCCTGTCACATGCGGGATCGTGGTGCCCCAGGCGGTCTGCTTCTTATAAAAGATCCCTTCCGGAAACGCATGGGCCGCGGTGGAGTGGAGGAGGTACCAGTAGAAATCCTGTACCACCCGCTCATCATTACCCAGACTCAGGTCAGCCATCGTGGTGTATGCACCCATGTAAGGATGTATCACATCTGGAAGTCCCATCCAGCGGATCGTTCCTTCTACATAACCACCTGAAAAATCCTTCCGCAGGAAATCAATCAGGCCTGATACCCTTGGATCGGTTTTCGGGTAAATCGGAGTTGGCCAGAGGGTTTCGGTATTGCCCCAGTGGGTGCCGGCGAGTTCCCAGCTTGGCGGAAAATGACCGAGCCCGTTCTTTTTCATCGCAGCATCAACCGCGGTCCGGTATTGATCTGCCTGTTTCATCAGTTCGGTAGCCTCATCAGTTTTGCCCAGTAACCGGGCGGCATCGGCCGTGACCAGCATCCCGCGGAGGTTCCAGAAATCATATCCGACGATATGATTCTTTCCTGCCCAAAGATATTCGCCATCGGCCAGAGCCTTGGGCAGCAGGCCCGGAAATTCCGGATCGTTCTGCGTTTCTTTAAGGGTTTTGATCGTCCAGTCGACCGACTTGCGCATGGAAGGATAGACGCGTTCGAGGAAGGCCTTGTCGGCCGACATTTTGTAATATTGCCATAATACCCACAACGCCTGGCCGTTGGCATCGAACTGACCGGCCTGGGATTCGAATCGGCCATCCTCACGCTGGCGGGGAAGGTATAATTCGATCGATTTCTTTGCGGCATCCCACATTCCGGCTTCCTCCAGCTCCATCACCTGGTAGGCACCATCGCGGATATAGAACTCATCGTAAAACCCTTCGCCTCCGCGTACTTCCCCCAGATCGTTGGCAATCATCTGGCAGACATGCGCTGTCTTCAGCGCATCGGTGGCCTTTTTCTCCGGAACCTCGATAGAGGCGATTGATTGTTTCATTCCATGCCAATAGTCGATGGTCCGGGTGAACCAGGTTTTGTAATCAGCACTTTGAATGGCCAACGGTTCCTTCACCGGAAAAAAGGCAAAGCGGGCCGCCTCTTCAAGAGTTTCGCCCGGAGACAGCATCTTGTTGATATAATGGGTACCGTATGGAGCCTGGGGTTTTTTCAGGATCTCCATCCGGGCCTTGGCCGGCACTGCAAACGTGTTGGTAACCATATACTTTACCCACACCGTGAAATTCTCACCCTCCGTTGGCCAGTCGAATGCTTTCTGCCAATCCTTAACATCGGGCATCGGGGTGGCCCAGATCGTGAACTCATACCGGATACCGCCTTCCTCTGCATTCACCAGCATGACTGGCATCCAGCCATCAAAGGCCAGCTTACCCTGTTTCCGGCTGAGCGGGGAAAGATTCTCTCCAAACCGGATCTCAACGGTCCCGTTTGATTCATCGAGAAGTATGGTGTTTTCAGGGCTGATACGCGCTCCGCGGGTGTAGTCCTTTAATCCGACCACGTTCCAGTTGTTGGCAAAATAGTCGAAGGTTGAGGTGTTTTGGGCCTGGCTGGTGAAGAGGCTACAGGAGAGGAAGGAAAATAGAATCAGGAGGTTTGGTTTCATCACAGATTAGAGTTGGCAACTCTATAAAGTTGGCAATTTTTATTGAATTAAGCGCTACGTTCACACTCACACCCAAACTCCAACCCACACTCTTTTTCTGGTTGATTTTGGTTGTAGAGGCGACCCTTGCGGTCGCCCATGGATTATTTTGGATACACATTGACATTACCTTGTAATCTGGTTGGTCACCTTTGCCATGCCTTGCGAATATTTCAGACAACCCGCGTGATGCCCAGCAAATATTGCGGGCGACCGCAAGGGTCACCCGAAGCGGGTGTGAATGTGGGTGTGGGTGTGGGTGTGAGTGTGGGTTTGACCGACAACTGACAACCGGCAACCGAAAACAAAAAGTGCTATTTTCGTATCAATAATTTATTAACCCATGACCCGGTTCACCAAATCATTCATTCTCATCTCTGCCCTCCTCGGTGGAATGCTGATCCAAACCGTAAAGGCCCAGACCGGGGAGGATTCCTATATCTGGCCGAAGGATCAGAAAGTGATGGAAAACCTCAAAGCCTGGCAGGGTTACAAATTCGGATTGCTGATCCACATGGGATTGTATTCGGTGGATGGGGTCATCGAGTCGTGGGGACTTTGTCCGGAAGACTGGGTAACCCGGCCCGGCTACGATGATTATTTCAAGTATGCCACGGATTACCGGAACAACAAATCGAAATTCAATCCGGTTCAGTTTGATCCGCGGAAATGGGCGAAAGCATTCAGGGGATCAGGGGCAAAGTATATGATTTACAGCACTAAGCATCACGATGGATTTTGCCTGTACGATACCAAATACACTGATTTCAAAGTGACCGACAAGGGCTGTCCGTTCTCGGTAAACCCGAAAGCCAATGTGTACAAGGAGATCCTGGAGGCCAGCCGCAAGGAAGGACTCGCCGTAGGGGCCTATTTCTCGAAGCCCGACTGGACTTCTCCCTTTTTCTGGTGGCCCTATTATCCGCCGAAGGACCGGAACCCATCCTATGACATCACCAAATATCCCGATAGGTGGAAGAAGTTTGTTGAGTACACACAGAATCAGATCAATGAGATCACCACGGAATACGGGAAAGTGGATATCCTCTGGCTCGATGGCTGCTGGGTGTGGGCCCGAGGGGTACCGGCGAATTTGAGCCGGCCGTGTATGACCGTCTGGAGGGAATGGGGAAATGGCTGACCGCTAACGGGGAAGCTATTTATGGAACCGTGCCGGTTGAACCCTTCCAGGAAGGCAGGATCGCCTATACCGCCAGGGGACCGGGTACCATTTATGCGATCTATATGCCGGATAAAAATGAAACCGCTTTGCCGGAAACGCTGACCATCAGGACCAATCAGACAGGCAAGTTGTCGGTTGTCCTGTTGTCAGTTCAGAAAAAGCTGAAAAGCAAGATGACGCAGGATGGGCTGGTAGTTACGATTCCGCATTCGATGAGGGCGGCGCTGGCACATCAGGAGAGCGTGGTTGTAAAAATCGCAATGGAACGCTGATGACGCGGATGCTGCGCAGCGCGGATTTTCGCGGATTTTTTAATTTGGGTCTATCCAATTTATGTATTCAATCGATTATTTCTCCATCCGGTTTTTTTATTGAGAATTTTTTCCAATCCTATTTGCTGTCACATTTTCTGGTAATCTCACTAAAAAAAGCATATTGTGATTCCACCTCAGCATTTCTTTTTCTCTTATAAACAGCATACCCGATGCTTTCCGCAAACATTACGTATTTGCCGTCAATCCTGGCTTTTTCACGGTAATGGCCAAGAGCAACATGCGGATCGGTGCGACTGTTTTTCTGATAAGGAGGAAACCTCGCATTCGTATTTTTCATATCCCAGGAGTGCGAACAGGATGGTATCATCCGGAAATGAATTATTTATGGTCAATTTGAATTGCGCACACCCACCCTCACACCCACACTCTCTCTATTTTCCCCTCGCAATCTTGTCATCCCCGCGAAAGCGGGGACCGCTTGACGCTATTACTGGGGCAATCGGCTTTACCCTCCCAAGAGCATCCGTGGTCAGCGACACGGTCCCCGCTTTCGCGGGGATGACACTTCTCTGCAGGTAATTTGGTGATCGCTCTAAAAAGAACAGCTCAGCTCGAATGATCCGCAACAATCCGCCATTGCCCGTTAATCTTCTTCCACTGCAGGGTAAAATGCCCGGATAATGTTTCTTTTTCCCGGACCAAGGTGTATTTTCCGACCTGGAACCAGGCATCCCCGCTGATTTTTTCCAGATGGATGAAAACGAATTTCAGGGTTCCCTGCTTGGCTTTATCCGGAAAGCTTGCCTTGTAGCGTTTCAGTGTGGCATCCCAACCATACGTGATATCTGTCTTGCCGATGAATTTCAGTGAATCCGAGAGCCAGTAATTGTGCATGAATCCGTCGAGATTGCTTGCGTTCCAGTAATCCTGCGACTGGCGCATGGAGGTCATGATCTCCTCTTTGGCCTGCTGATCCGGATCGATCCCGGAGGATTTCAAATAAAGGCCGAACTCTGATATGGCCTGGCAAACGGGCGATTTGGTGATCCGGAAGCGGACCCGGGTGGTGGTTACCGGCTCTGATTGAATGATCCGGCAGGACCCGATGGAGGCACCTTTGGATAAGAGTTTCCAGGAACTTCCGGTCCAGGTATCGATCTGCCATCCTTCAACACGCTGTCCCAAAGGCAGATATTCGCGGAATCGTACAATATCAAAGGTGACCGGTTCCGGAAAATCGAAAACGATACCGCAATTGGTAACAGCATCGTCGGTTGCCCAATAGGTATCAGTTTTATTGTCCGTGAGATTTGCCGTGCCAAAGGACGAATGTTGGCTCCGGGTATTTCCGGCAGTGATTTTAGCCTTGGCAGCCAGGTTGGTGCGGAAGGTGCCAGTCAGGATTTTTCCGAATCCTTCCAATGCTGTAACATCTTCATCGCAAATCAGACCGCGGGTATCCGGGGCCAGTCCGATGTTCATCGATGCACCGCGGCCCACGGATTCGACGTACACTTTCCAGAGGTTTTCGGGAGATCTGGGGTGCTCTTTGGGATGGTAGAACCAGCCATTCCGCAGCGGAAAATCGGATTCGGCGGGGATCCAGTATTTGCCGTCGCGGTGGCCGGCTTCCCCTTCCTGATACTTTGTGTTACCGGGAGTTGCCGGCAGACGCTCATCGTCGCGGTTTTTTGGAGTAAAGGTGGCCCAGCAGGTGGCGCCAGCCATTCCCGATTCATTGCCCACCCAGCGGGCATCGGGACCGATATCGCTGAAGATGACGGCATTGGGCTGCAACTGGCGAACCAGTGCAAATATCTTATCGAAAGGATAATAGGAATTTTTATCGATGGTCCGTTTTTCCTTGGCGCCTCCGTACCATCCGTCGCCGCCGTTGGCGCCATCGAGCCAGACTTCGCAAATCGGGCCATAATTGGTGAGCAATTCCCGAAGCTGGTTCAGGTAGTAGGTGATATATTCCGGGTGGCCATAATCCTTGTGGTTGCGATCCCATGGGGAAAGATACACGCCGAAATTCAGGCCATATTTGTGACAGGCATCGGCATATTCTTTCACCATATCGCCTTTACCTTCTCTCCAGGGCGAGTTTTTTACCGAATAGGAATCGTTGTATTTCGATGGCCAGAGGCAGAATCCGCAATGGTGCTTGGCGACGAGGATCAGACCCTTCAGTCCGCCGGCTTTGGCCGCGGCTGCGATCTGATCAGCATTGAATTCCTTCGGGTTGAAATCGGCGGCGGGTTCATTTCCGTAACCCCACTCCAGGTTGGCATAGGTAGTGGTGGAGAAGTGAACGAGTCCGTATAGTTCAGACTGATGCCACTTTAGCTGGGCTGCACTGGGAAGCGGCCCATAAGGTTTGGGTGCATCAACAGGCAGATACCTGATTTTAACCATTGCGCAGCCCCGGATCAGTGGAACTTTAATCTCCAGAATGCCAAGGGTGAAAGAGGATTCCATGACAAACGGGCTGTCGATCCCGGGGTAGAGGGCTTCGCATCTGACAGCGGATAACCCGGGAATATTTCGGATTCTCAGGCTCACGGTTGAGCCGGACGTTCCGAAAACGACCGGGACCACATATCCGCCGGGCACTTCAAACAGATTCGCCTTGGCAGCCCCATCCTTCACTTCCAGGCAATGAGGTTCCAGTACCCACTTTTTGCCCCGCATGGCGGCCATCAGCGGTCCGTAATCGAGATATTGCCGGTCGGTCCAGTCATCGGGAAGGATGCTGTGGTCGTTGCCCGGGAAAGGAGCCATCGGGTAAACGCCCATATAGAGATACTTCTGAAAAAACGCATCGGAACCCTCTTTATGGATATTCGAACTGTCAGAAGTCCAGCCCAGCGCAGGTTTATTGATGCACATCAGTGCCGTTGTGTTCAGCGGGGCACCGGCATAAGTGAACTCATCGAAGATTCCATCAGTATTTTTCAGCAAATCAATTCGTTTCACATGATTATTGACAAAGATGGTCTTTCCGGCATCGTGCATGATCGGTGCAAGTTCTTTCATCAGATCCTTCCAGGAGGTTATCAATGACCTCGCCGGCCGGTCGACGAACCAGGTGATACCGTCGTCGCGGGTTTCATTATACATCCTGAGCCAGTCCATCCTATCGATGGCAATCCCTGATGCTTCCGGCAGATACTTCACATGCTTGCGGGCCTGGTCGAGGAGGAATTCCTTATAAACTGGTTCACCGGGATCCGTTACGATACCGCCTTCCCAGGTAAGATGCGTTCCACCCGGCAGCGTCTCCCTATGAAAAAATACTGAATCCTTCAGCACCCGGTCGGGTACCGGAAGCCAGGATTCGGGCAGTTTGTAATAGAAAAAGTCATTCGGATCTTTCCAGATCTCCTTGTCGTCCGAGGTTTTACGGGGAGGGACCGGTCGTTCCATCCTGGTGCCGAATTCGGTGACATTGAAATAATTCAGTACATAGAATCCCATCTCTTTCATTGTCCGGGCGTATTCACGCATAGCGGCAATCGAGGTGGTATCGCCGCCAAAGCGGATCCATTTCACGTTTTCTCCGACAGGAGGGATAAACATGCCCATATATGGAAAATCAAAGCTGGCCTGCCAGTTGGTGGTGAAGGCCATCTTTTTCATTTTGGCGATATCGAAGTGGGTATCGAAGTTCGAATAAGCACTGGTTCCGGCCATATCATCCGCTTTTGCGATTACCGGGTTGAAATAGTCGGGATACTGACGGCTCATCCAGCGCAGTCCGCCGCGCCAATCGGCTTCATGTGCGACCAGATTCATCGAAAAATGCAGCGGACGGGCGGCCGAGATACGGTTATAGATCCGGTTGAATATAAGGGTGCCATCGTCGGACGTGGTCAGAGTGAGATCAAGAATTTCATCATTGGGGTTGAGCACCAGGCTCAAACCGGTATCGGAATCCGGCTGGATTGCAGACACCATCGGGATGGAGAACAGGTCCCACTGAAAAGGGATATATATCACGTGCGGCTCTTCATACCGAAAATAGGGTGCGCCATACCAAAATGTATCGTTGACGAAGGTATGCGGAATCAGGGGGTCACCCCAGTTGAAGGCTAGCTCGGGGGTGGAAAGTTGTTCATGTACTGGTGTTCCTGCCGGTGAGGTTTCTTTCCTTCCAAGGCGCGGATCGCTCCAGGGAGCCCAGAAACGGGACTTTACAGTTACCGGCCACCGGAGACCCGACTGGATTTTGGTGGTCCAGGGTTCACCCGCTCCCCGGATTTCGATTTCCCAGCGGATAGTTTCACCGGCCGGCAGAAAGCGTTCGACCAGGGTGCAGCGTTCTTTTGTTTTCT
>JBBAAF010000110.1:0-13028 GCA_041658425.1 Bacteroidales bacterium
ACAAGAACATTCCTGCCGGAAAAATCAGTGTTATTTCGGTGAACCCCGATGAACTTGAATCCTACTATGAGCTGGCGCATTACGGGTTTATTTTGCGTGACGACATATTGGTAAACCGGGTGGCCAATCCCACCAAGCTGGCGGAATATCTGCAATATGGGATCATCCCGGTGGTGAAGCTGGTGGACATCGGCGATTATGCCCGGTACGAATATGAATATATCCCGTATGAAGAGTTAAATAACGGATTGTTACCCCGAAAGAGCCAAAAGAACCGCGACATCTACCAGGAAATCAGCCGGAAATACGGCAGCCAGCCTTTGCAGGAAGCCATCAGCCGGATTCAAAACCGGTACATCACTCCCACCAGGGCCTGAACGGAATAGACATTCTTTGCTGGGTCCCAGAAAAATGGTGGATCGCTGGGAATGGGATCATATAAGAACTGGTAGCTAAACGAAACGATCCCGTCGAGTTTAGCGGTGAATATCAGATTCTTATAGTTCCATTCGGCGACCAGCGATCCGATAAAATCAACCCAATTGTACCGGGTGTCCAGAAAGGCACGGTAGTGAAAATCTTTGTTGTGCACATACCGTTCCACTTGCAGTCCGATCACTTTCAATCCTTTGATCCAACTGATATTCAGGGTTTGTAAATTACTTCCCGGTCCAATCCCGGCTCCCAACAATTGTCCGTTGTGTGTATATCCCTGAGTAATGCTCCAATGCGTATACCAGGATGAAGTTCCGCCGACCCTATTGTGGTTATTGGCTTCCAGATGAGTGACTTCCACGTTAACCTGGATAAACTGATCCGGTTTGTTTTTTAACGGTATCAACTTGCGGAAGCCTAAATTGTATGCCCGCGTATGTTCCAGGTCGAGGTAAAGATCACGGAGATTGTAGGCATGATCCTCCCGGCCATATTCAAAATAGAATTCAGCATGCTCTTTCAGTAAGAGCCAACGGATAAACAGGGAAGCTAGTTGGTCCTTTTCATAAGTTTCCAATTCCCCTTCGCCAACTGACGATTTCTTACTGAGTGGGATGAAAACCGGCAAATAACTGCTCAGACGGTTTCCCATATTTTGATGATACATATAAAATGCCCGTGAGGCACCGAGAAAAAGGCCAGGAACCCATTTTGGCTGATAGCTCAGCACGATACCGTTAAAGTACCGCCAGTCATTGGGTTTGGGGATATACCATTGGTTTCCGAGGCTGTCATGCTCATAAATCGGGGGCTTAAATCCTGAATTGTCAAGTCGTCCAGATACAAGTTGTCCTTCAAAGGAACCGATGGGGGTTTTTATCGGCCGCACCGTGTTCAGCGTAATGTGCTTAAAACCGGGAGCCGAATTGGTCATTAGCAGGGAGTTCCGCATGCCGGGCCCCCACCAAAGGTTTTCATTGGAGATACCAATGGAAGCCGGGCCAAAGGTTAACCTTATGCTGCTTTGCCCCCAGGAGGCTTTCTGATAGGGCCCGTCGCCAAATCGCTCGGGAAGGTCGATATAATTATAAATGGAATAATATGCCGCCCAGGAGTTGTTATTATGTTGTTGCGCAAAGCCATTATACGGTTTGTTTTCAGCATATAAAAACTCCGGCTGAAATTGAATACTCAAGGGTCCCAGTTTTGCATATACGCCGGCACTCAGCAAAGGTTGAAATCCTTTGGCAGGTATCATTAAACCATCGTTCATGCTGATGGGGCAGGGCCGGCTGTATTTTACCTGCATGGTTACCGGTAATATCTGAATGAAACCTTTATTCCCGGCAAATGTGAAAGTTCCGTCCCATTTGGTCCACCGATCTTTTTCGAGAGTACTGTCGGGATCAAAAATGTTTGTTATTTTCAGGGACTGAGCCGGAAAAAACGGCCGGGAGGTAAATGATAATGACGAATCAATCTTGCCCATCAACTGAGCCCTGCGATACGCATCTTTAAGTGCCGGCATACCCACCGATATCGATTGTGCCGATAACAATGCAGGCAACATGCATGTTCCCATCAATATAAATTGTAACAGCCGGATAAAAGGTTTCATGGTTAAAAGGTTAATTTTAATACTCAAAAGTAACAAAACCCTGAAACCCACAACTCAAAATCGAAGCACTGATCCCCTGGAAGGTACCCACCCCCCCGGCCCCCTCCCTTCTTTAAGGGAGGGGTTGGGGTGGGTACTTTCTGCAACCTGCAACAATCACAACAACCACAACCATCACAACCTATGGAAGAAGAAATCAATCTGATTGAAGTCGCCCGCACCCTCTGGCTCTCCCGCCGCACCATCCTTCTCATCGTGCTGATCTTTGGTGCATTAGGGCTGTTTATTGCCCTCGTGAGCCCGGTTGAGTACACGGCTAAAACCATCATTGTGACCCGTGCGGAATCAAGAGGATCAGCGGCCGGCAGCCTTGGCGGACTAGCCGCATTGGTGGGAATCAACTTAGGCGCTGTTATGGATGCCGGGAGTGAATTGACGCCTATCGATTATCCGGAGTTTATCCAGAGCCTCTCTTTTCAGAAATCCCTGATGTATACCCCATTAACCTGGCAACAGTTCCCGAAGCCGGTTACCCTGTTTGATTATTATGATAAATATTACAAACCGGGCTTTTTAACGGTTGTAAGACAATATACTATCGGCTTGCCCAAGGTTATTATAGGTTGGGTTAAGGGGAAAAACAACAAGGCGGGTCCGGGAAAGACCGGTGCGCCGGACGACGGGCTGGTTTATTTGTCTAACTCGGAACTGGGAGTCAGGGGAATCCTGACTAAAAAACTGAAACTAACCCTCAATCCGAATAATAACTTTATAAAACTGGAAGCCAAGGCTCCGGAGGCTAAGGCTGCTGCTCAAATTGCCCGGAAAGCCCGGGAATTGCTGCAGGAAAAGGTTACGGAGCTCAAAATCAATAAAGCCACGCAGAACCTTCAGTTTACCCAGGGACTCTATGCTGAGAAAAAGAGCGAATTTGTAGTTGCGCAGGATCGTTTGGCCCAGTTCCGCGATAAAAACCTTAACCTGGACTCTGAAATGGCCAAAACCGAGGAGGATCGCCTGATCAGTGAATATCAGATCGCATTCTCGGTGTATAACGAACTGGCCAAACAGTTGGAGAATGCAAAAATCAGGGTAAAAGAGGATACCCCGATCTTTTCGGTTATTGAAGAGGCTACCGTGCCTAATTTTAAGTCGAAGCCCAAAACCGAAATGATCCTGCTGATCTGGATTTTCCTGGGGGGTGTGGTCGGATTGGTATGGGTTTTGGCTGCCAGGATATTGAAGGAAGCAAAAAAGAAATGGGATGGAGTTGGATAAGCAATACCGTGCCTTAAATGAGTCGTTTGATAAAAAGCTGGTCTTTCGGTTAGGAATTGAAGCCGGCTTTTTTTCGGAATATAACAACATGATCCTGGCCATGGCGTATTGTTTGAAGCATGGAATCCGGTTTTCAATGTATTCCGAAAATGCCTGGTTCAGTAAAACCGGTTGGACCGATTTTTTCGAACCTTTTTGCCAGGAAGAGAAAGCCAGGATCCATAACAGAATCAATACACGGGAAGTTCCACCCCCTCCAAGTAAAAGAATGTGGCTGTTAACCGGAGTATCCAGGCTAAAATACGGGATAGACTATTTCACTTACGAGCTCTGGCAGGAGTTTCGCAACCGGGAGCTGGAGCAGGAATCCTTTGTTATTCCCGAACTGGGTATTGACGGAAAACTGCGGGAGGCATGTAAAGTTTTGACCGATATCACCTGGCGGTATAATCCGGCCACACAAAACGAAGTGGATCAAATCATTGAGTCAGTCGGGTTGCCTGCTCAATACCTGGGATTTCATATCCGGGGCGGCGACAAGTACATTGAAGACAAACTGCACCCAGTAGGCCGTTATTTTGATGAAATTAAAAAACAGTCTGCCTGCCGGCATTCGTTTGTTCTAACGGATGACTACCGGGTTATCGACACGATCCGGAATCAGTATCCGGAATGGACTATCTATACTTTATGCCGCGAAGATGAGCGCGGATATTATCACCAGGATTTCATGAAAAGGGATCCGGACTTCATCAGGGAACAAACGTTAAGACTATTCACTTCGACCGACATACTTCGGAATTCGGAACTCTTCATTGGGACTTTCACCTCCAACCCCGGCATGTACCTGGGGATGAGGATGGACCGGGAACGGTGTTTGGGGGTCGGTGGTACAAAGTGGAGGCTCTGGTAATTATATCCAGTTTTTTTGATCATTTGATTATACATTCCTCACTGGAAATCCCCAGACTGAAGTCTGGGGTTAATGAAGAGATTTGAGGAATTTGTGGATCAGTTAAACAGAATGAAGCTTTCGATCATCACTGTCAACCGCAATAACAGGGAAGGCCTCCAAAAGACCGTTGAGAGCGTTCTTGGCCAAACGTGGAGGGATTTTGAATACATCGTGATTGATGGCGCCTCAACGGACGGGAGTGCCGATTATCTGGCCCGGAAATCCGGTAAGTTGACTTATTGGGTGAGCGAGAAGGACCGGGGGATCTATCATGCGATGAATAAGGGGATTGAAAAGACCACCGGGGAGTATTTGCTGTTCCTGAACAGCGGGGATTATCTGGTTGGCAACGAGATGATCGAAAAGGTTCAGAGTCAGCTCACCGGCGAGGGCATAATCTATGGTAATCTGATCCTGGTAAACCGGGATGGAACGACGGAAACCAAGGAATACCCGGATAATTTAACCATAAGTTTTGTATTGGAGCAGTCCCTGCCTCATCCGGCCTCCTTTATCCGGAGAGATCTTTTTGAGCGGCTGGGCAACTACAATGAGAAAGCCCGGATTACGGCCGACTGGCAGTTCTTCATGCTGGCCCTTTTTTCCCTTGGAACCGATTACAAACATCTGAAACAGGAGATTACCGTTTTCAATCTGAATGGCATCTGCAATAATCCGGATAATCTGAAAAGGATAGCGAAAGAAAAAGAGGGGTTTGTTGCCATGAAGATACTGGTGGTGGCGATGGTGGACAGCGTTCACACAGCGAGATGGTTAAGTCAGTTGTCGGTTGTCGGTTGTCGGTTATCGGTTTTTCCGGCGTATGCAAACAAAGGTTTTCATCCGGATATTCCTGGTTGGGTGAAAAAAATAGGTTCTATCGGAACTTTTAGGAGGATTGATAGGTTAATTGTATCGGTACAAAAAAGAATTAACCCTGATTATTATTCAAAGAGGTTGGCGAGGGCTATACGGAAAATCAAGCCGGATGTGGTGCATTCGCTGGAGACTCAGGGGGCAGGGTACCTGGTGGCTGATGCCCGAAAGAGGTTCAGCGACAAAAAAGCTTTTCCGAAATGGTGGCACTCCAATTGGGGCAGCGATATTTATTTATTTGGCCGGCTGGCGGAGCACCGCCACCGGATACGGGAAGTATTGGAGCATTGCGATTATTATTCCTGTGAAGTGCAGAGGGATGTGGATCTCGCGTTGAATTTCGGATTCAAGGGAACCGTTTTACCAGTATATCCCAATAGCGGAGGTTTCAAACCGGAGCTGCTGGAGCGGTTACGAAAAGAAACCGTTACCACCTCCCGTAGGAAAGTGATTATGCTCAAAGGCTATCAGGGCTGGTCGGGTCGGGCCCTTGTCGGTATACGTTCGCTGGAGCGGTGCGCGGATGTTTTGAAAGGCTATACCGTGGTTATTTACTGTAACACGGTTGCTGCGGATATTAATATTGCCGCGGAACTGCTGTCGCAATCCACCGGCATTGAAGTCAAAAGATTACCGGCGAACACCCCGAATGAAGAGATCCTCTCTTTTCACGGCCAGGCACGGATCTCCATCGGGTTAAGCATCAGCGATGCCATCAGCACCTCGCTGCTCGAAGCCATGGCCATGGGATCCTTTCCCATCCAATCCGATACCTCCTGCGCCAAAGAATGGATTACAGATGGAATATCAGGTTTAATCGTACCACCGGAAGATCCTGAAATTATTGAGCAGGCCATCCGGAGAGCCCTTAGCGATGATGACCTGGTGGATACAGCGGCAGGAATTAATGAGCAAAAAATCAGGAAAGATGCTGATTATGATAAACTTAAAGAACTAACCATTCAATCCTATTTCAAAATTTACAAGCAAAGCAATTCATGAGAATATTGGTGTTGGGCGCTTCGGGGATGGTGGGGTACCAGGTTTTCAAAGCCTGTGCGGCACGTGGCCTGGAAGTTTGCGGGGTGGTGAGAAACCGGCAGCTGATTGAGAAAAATCTGAATACAAAATCAAGTCATTCCATACGGGAAATTGATGATGCCAGGAACATTCAGGCCATTGAAAAAATTATACAGGAAGAGAAACCCGATTATGTGATCAATGCGATCGGGATTGTGGTGCAATTGCCTTTGGCCAAAGACTATTATGAGTCCGTCTCGATCAATTCCCTGTTGCCCCATCAGTTGGAAAAACTGGGCAGCCGGTATGGATTCCGGTTGATTCAGATCAGCACCGACTGCGTTTTCAATGGCCGGAAAGGGATGTACAAGGAATCGGACCAGCCGGATGCCGAGGATCTGTACGGAAAAACCAAAGAACTGGGCGAGGTTGGTTATGGGTGTGGACTTACCCTTAGAGCATCCATGATCGGACCGGAGATCATCAGGCCCGCGCACGGCTTGCTGGAATGGTTTCTGTCGCAGAACAGCAGGGTCTGGGGATATACCCGGGCAATTTTCTCTGGTTTAACAACTCTCGAGTTTTCAAGAATCATCCTGGATAAGGTCATTCCGGGAAACCTCCTGCCTGGTATTTATCATGTTTCATCAGAACCCATTGCAAAATACGATCTGCTGCTTATGTTGGCAAATGCCTTCCAAAAAGATATTGACATTTTGGCTTCCGGCGATTTGGTTCTCGACAGGTCGCTGGATTCAACTAAGTTTTCAAAACTAACCGGATACACGGCACCATCCTGGGAGATCATGATTGAAGAAATGCGGTGCGAAATTAAAAAAGGGTAGCACGTTGGAAATGAAAGAACAGGAGAACTGGGATCTGATCATTGAGCAGCCGAAAAAGGCTTTCAGTTTTAAATTGAAAGAGATCTGGGCTTATCGTGATTTGCTTGAAATGTTTATCCGCCGTGATATCGTTACCATTTACAAGCAGACTATCCTGGGTCCGGTGTGGTTCTTTATTCAGCCTGCTTTCACCACCATCGTGTATATTCTCATTTTTGGTAAGCTTGCCCGGATTTCCACCGACGGACTACCACCGGCCTTGTTTTATCTGGCTGGCATCACATTATGGAATTATTTTTCGGAAACCCTGACCAAAACTTCGGACACTTTCAGCTCAAACCAGCACATTTTCGGTAAAGTATATTTCCCCAGACTGATTGCTCCTTTGGCCGCTACCCTTCAGGGGCTGATTAAAATGCTCATTCAGTTTATCCTCTTCATGGTGGTTTATGTGTTTTTTGCTTTCAAAGGTAGTTCTGTCAGCCCTAATTGGTATGCAATGTTGTTCCCGTTACTCATTGCCATTCTTGGCGGATTAGCCCTTGGATTTGGAATCATAATCTCCTCTCTGACTACCAAATACAGGGATCTCAAGTTTCTGATTATTTTTGCGGTACAACTTTGGATGTATGCAACCCCGGTCATTTATCCATTGTCGGCAATGAAAGGCGACTACAGTCGGTTTATATGGATACTACAAGCCAATCCCCTCACTGCTGTAATGGAAACTTTTAAATATGGATTTCTCGGCCAGGGAACATTTTCGTGGTTTGCTTTGGGTTATAGCATGGTTTTTACCATTATAATAATGGTTCTCGGGATCCTTGTCTTTAACCGGATTGAACGAAAATTCATGGACACCATATAATCCGTCCGGATTTTTATGAACCAACCAGCGATCAGATTCGACCAACTGTCCAAACAATACCGACTCGGCGTTATTGGTACGGGTACGCTTAGCCATGATTTAAAGAGGTGGTGGACCGTCAGTATTCGTGGTGAAGATGATCCCTATCTTAAAATAGGTCTGGCAAATCAGGTTAAACCCGTTCCCGGAAATGACTTTATTTGGGCATTAAGAAACATTAGTTTTGAAGTCAGCACTGGTGAGGTTCTGGGAATCATTGGAAAGAACGGTGCAGGAAAATCCACGTTGCTTAAAATCTTATCGAGAATTACTTCTCCAACTACCGGCCGGATATGTACAAGAGGACGGATTGCCTCGCTTTTGGAGGTTGGAACCGGTTTTCATCCGGAAATGACCGGTCGGGAGAATATTTACCTGAATGGTGCCATCATGGGCATGACCAAAAATGAAATCAACCGAAAATTTGATGAAATTGTTAGTTTTTCAGAGGTTGAAAAATATATTGATACACCTGTTAAGCGCTATTCCAGTGGGATGACGGTTCGGTTGGGATTTGCCATTGCTGCCCATCTTGATCCGGAGATTCTGGTTCTTGACGAAGTATTGGCTGTTGGTGATGCCGAATTCCAGAAAAAGGCCATTGGCAAAATTCGGGATGTCAGCAGTAATGAAGGTCGGACCGTTCTGTTTGTGAGCCATAATATGGCTGCCGTTAAACGTCTCTGCAACAAATGCATAGTTTTAAAAGATGGGGAGGTAAGCTTTTCCGGTCTGGTAGAAGAAGGTATCGAAAAATACCTTCAGACCCATCAAATCACAGCAGACCGGATCATTAACCGTATCTCTTTTTGTCATCCTGATCTGAAGATTCATAATATAAGGGTGAATGGACTTGAAGACAATTTCGTGCTTGTCCGGTCGGGTGATGATATTCTGAAAATTTCCATCAGCGGATACTTAAAGGCAGGGAAGAAAATGTCACTCCACCTTTTACTTTATGATGATAACAACAATGTCGTGGCCTCTTATCATCCTTCGCTCCTTTATGGGGATATCAAGACCTTCGGTGAAGGTGAATTCCTTATTGAGGAAGATATTTTATTGCCTGACAATCTCATTAAAGGGACCTACACGGCTGAGCTGTCTTTAGCCTATCCGCTTCTTGAATACTATATGATCAGCCGGAATTCCTTCAGGCTGGATATTGAAGGAATCAGTACCATGATCACCTGTGATTTGAACTATTCCAGTGGCGGAGTCATCCTTTTGCGGGATGCGAAAAAGGCTCTGATCAAGGGGGATTTCTGAAAATTGAGTTACCGAAGAATGTTAAGAAGTATTATAAAGAAGGTACCATTTGCTATCAGGCTTTATGCGGTTATCCGAAAGATTTTTAATATCGATAAAGATGATGGTACTCAAGCGGGTGAGCTAAAAGTAATTAAGAAATTACTAAAAAAAGGTGGACCAAAATTCTTAGTGGATATTGGTGCACACGATGGAACTACAATCAGCAATTCATCCTATTTTATTAAAAAAGGCTGGCGGGGAATACTGATCGAACCGGCCCCCAAGCCCTTCCATACCTTGGAGAAGAATTATGAGAAAAATGGAAAGGTTACCTGCCTGAATATTGCCTGTTCAAACACAGATGGTTATGAGGATTTCTTCATGGGCACCGATGGGGAGAACAGTATGTTGAATACCTTGTGCAAAGACCAGAACAATTGGTTTGATCAGGCCAGAAGCAAGGATTACATTAAAGTCAGGGTACGACGGATTCAGGACATTCTTTTGGAGTATGGTTATCCGGATGATTTTTCCCTCTTGCTGATCGACACGGAGGGAATGGATTATGAAGTGTTATTGGGTCTGGATCTAAAGGTTTTCAAGCCATGGGTCATCGTGACTGAAGAATACAAATGGAACCCTGAGAAACACCATTCAAAATATAAACTGTTGAAAGACAACAACTATGAACTGTTTGGGGTTGTTGGATGCAACAGTATCTGGTTTAAAAGAGTTGCTTAACAAGTTCAATCAAGATTCAATTATAAATCAAAATATTAATGAAGGTTTTAACAATTGTAGGTACCCGTCCCGAAATCATCCGCCTGTCCCGGGTCATTGACAAGCTCGATCGTTTTACCGAACATGTGCTGGTTCATACCGGCCAAAATTATGATTATGAGCTGAATAAGGTTTTTTTCGATGAGATGGACATCCGCAAGCCGGACTATTTTCTGGAGGCGGCACTGCCCAGCGCTTCCGCTACCATCGGGAATATCATTATCCGTGTGGATGAGGTGCTGGAAAAAGAGAAACCTGACGCCCTCCTGGTGCTGGGCGACACCAATAGCAGTCTGGCCGTGATCCCGGCCAAAAGAAGAAAGATCCCCATTTTTCACATGGAGGCTGGCAACCGGTGTTTCGACCAGCGGGTTCCTGAAGAGATCAACCGCAGGATTGTTGACCACACCTCCGATATCAATATGCCCTACAGCTCGATTGCCCGGGAATATTTGGTAAGAGAGGGTTTTCCCCCGGAACAGATCATCAAAACCGGCAGCCCGATGTATGAGGTGCTGGATTACTATCGGGAGAAAATTTCCCGGTCGGATGCTTTGAACAGGCTGGGACTGAAAGATCAGCAATATTTTATAGTGAGCACTCATCGCGAAGAAAATGTTGATGATGAGGGCAGGCTGAGAAGGATCGCGTCCATACTTTCGTCCCTGGCTGAAAAATATCAGTTCCCTATTATTCTCTCCACGCATCCGCGCACGCAAAAGAGGTTGGATGCTTATGGCATCAAGCTTCATCCATTGGTCCGTTCCTTAAAGCCTTTAGGATTTATTGATTACGTTAAACTGCAGCAGAATGCCTACTGCGTGATTTCCGACAGCGGCACCATTACCGAAGAATCATCCATCCTGAATTTCCCGGCCATTAACCTGCGCGAGGTGCACGAGCGCCCGGAAGGTATGGAAGAAGGGGTGGCAATCATGACGGGACTCAGCGAGAAACGCGTATTAGAGTCCATTCCGGTGGCCATTTCCATGAAAAGAGGTCCAGAAAGGTCGATCCCGCTGGTTCACGACTATTTCGCACCGGGCGTTTCCGATAAAGTGGTTAAGATCATTTTGAGCTACACGGATTTTATTAAAAGACGGATCTGGTATCAGAATGAATCCTAATTCGCTGGTTTCCATAACAATCCCGGTTTTTAACGGCTCCAACTACCTGACTGAGGCCATTGATTCGGCTTTGGCTCAGACCTATGCCAACATCGAAGTGCTGGTGGTCAACGATGGTTCCAACGACGGAGGAGCAACCCGTGAAATTGCACTCCGTTATGGAGGCCGGATCCGGTACTTGGAGAAAGAAAACGGCGGCGTTTCATCGGCTCTGAACCTGGCCATCCGGGAGATGAAGGGAGACTGGTTCTCCTGGCTCAGTCATGATGATCTGTTTTTACCGGAAAAAACAAGAAAGCAGGTAGAATTCCTCAGCAAAATCCGTGCGGATATCGTGTACGGAGATTATCAGTTTATCGATGAAAAAGGGGCTGCTTTGGAAAGGAACTCGGACGTTGTCTCCTTATCTGAGAAAGGAAACCTTTTCTGTCAAATGTTGAGCGGATATCCCGTTAATGGCTGTACCACCCTGATCAGCAGGAAAGTATTTGACAGGATCGGGTATTTTAATACGGATCTGCCCACCACGCAGGACTATGATTTCTGGTTCCGGTGTGCCAAAGAATTTGAGTTTCATCTGCTTCCGGAGGTGGTGATCAAGTCGAGGATCCATAAAGATCAGGACACAAACAAGAGACCTCTCCGCCAATATGAATGTGATGAATTATACACAAGAATTGCCCGTTATATCGCAGAAGATGAAAAGCACAGGGGAATAAGTCAGGAGCAACTATACTCTTGCGCCCGGTTCCTGTTGAAATACAATTACCTGTCGGCCCTGTTTATGATTCAACGGGGACTCAGGCCGGGTCTGAGAGTTCGGATATTCAGGAGGTTGGTGAACAAGGTGGTTTTGGGGTTGTAGTTTCAGGGTTTCAGAGTTTCAGAGTTTCAGAGTTTCAGAGTTACAGAGTTTCAGAATTCGCCTCGGAGCGCCCCCTCTCCCGTGAGCGGAGCGAGCGCGGGAGAGGGGGAAGGGGGTGAGGTGGATCTGGTGGCACCAACAGTTATCACTTTCGACAATGAAGACTATTTTATTACTGACCGATTTTACCGGCTATGGTGGACCAAAATCCTATTTTTTGCTTCTGTCGGACTATCTGATTAAGAAGCAAAAATTGTTACAGATCATTCTGACATCCCGGCAAGCCATTACAGATCAGGAGTATAATCGTTTTAAACAAGCCGGTGTAAAGATCAATTACCTACCCGGGTTTCTTTTATCAAAAAAAAAAATACTCACGAGATTTAGGATAAATAAGCTTTTCCAATTTATTTATTTGTTGATTGTTGTTAATGGCCCGTATGAAAAGGTGATTGTCAGTACGGGCCATTCATTTTATTTCCTGACCGGTGCCTGGATCTGGGGCAGGAAGTTTTGTTATATCCAGCATACCTATCCGCAAGGTTCGCCATCCGGATTTACGAAATATATATCCGGGTTAAGATCAGGCTATTACAGCCTGATGGCAAAGCGGGGTTTTACCTTTATTACCGTATCAAGGGAATCAAAAAGGATCATACAGGATCTCGTTGCATTGTCCGATATCCGGTTTCCTGTCAGGGTGATTTATACTCCATGCATGGTGAGCCCTTTGGTACCATGGACGAAACATTCAAATACCATAGTTACGATCGGACACCTGGAAAAATGGAAGAACCCGGAGTTTTGGTTGCAGGTTGCATTGTCCGTTACAGGTCAGATTGATGAGGTTAACTTCGTGTGGGTTGGGACAGGTTCTCTGATGGAAGAAATCAGCAAAAAGATTCCGGATGCGTTGCAATCGAGAATTCGCCTGGCCGGATATGTTGAAAACGTGAATGAACTGCTATCATCGGCCGCAATTTATTTTCAGCCCAGCCTGGTAGAGAGCCAGGGTATCTCGGTGGCGGAGGCTATGGCCCATTCGCTGCCCTGCGTGGTGAGCAACCGGGG
>JBBAAF010000111.1:0-13000 GCA_041658425.1 Bacteroidales bacterium
CGCATCTTAGAACTGTCAAGGGCCTTTATGGCGATCTCTTTCATGCTGGATTCAGCCGAAGTGGTTTTTTCAGTCAATTGGCGAATAAGGAGATCCTGCTCTTTGATCTTATCCCGCAAAGAAACAATGGTCTGATCTTTAAGTTTTTGTTCCGATTCAGCTTTTTGCGGGGCTTCACGCTTTTGTTCCTTTACCGTCTTCAGCAGGGATTCATACGCATCGAGAATCTCGTTCTTGGTGCTCTTGTTTGATATTTCGCTTGCCATAGTTTTATTTTTTTTCTAAAATTAACCAACTATCCGTCACAAATATAATTCCTTATGAATTATCTTACCTTAATTTCTGACAAATGGTATTGCCGTTTCGATCGGGGAATTCAGCCAATTGACGTTTTCCAGCCATTCGACAGGAAATGAACACAAGCGTTGTTCAACGTCATTTACCAGTTCGATTTTCTTTTTCAAGACAGAAATGTATTCAGGGTATAGGGGATTGCCATTGGTATTTGACCATCAAAAACGGCTTCAATTTCTTCTTCCGGAATATTGTAATCCCAAAGGATCTGCCTGAATATCTTTTTTTTCCCCTGGCAGATTTACACAGATATTTCGCCAGAGCGTAATCAGTGTTATCTGTGTTATCTGTGGATAGTCAAATCGGTAATAAATTTCACAATTTTTTCGCAGGCATCACCTGAACCGAACGGATTTGCCGTTCCACTCATGCGTTGATACAATTCTGCATGGTGAAGCAGGTTTTTACAGGTACTGATAATCTTTTCCGGATCCGTGCCCACCAGCAGTACATTGCCTGATTCCAGCGCCTCCGCGCGCTCGGTGGTTTCCCGCATAACCAATACAGGCTTGCCGATGCTGGGAGCTTCTTCCTGGATACCTCCGCTGTCGGTTATGATCAGGTACGAACGTTTCATCAACCACACAAATGCCGGATAAGACAATGGATCCATCAAATGAATATTCGGGATGCCGGCCAACCGGTTATAAACCATGGATTGAACGGTCGGATTGAGATGAACCGGGTAGATGATTTGTACGTCCTCCGTTTGGGCGATCTCTTTCAGGGCATGGCAGATATTCTCAAACCCGGGACCGAAATTTTCCCTTCGATGACCGGTGACTAAAATGATTTTTTGTTCCGTTTCCGTCAGATTCTTCAGAATCCCGATTTCAGGATCCGCAACCGTATCAACCCGGTCCAGAGCCCACAGGAGGGCATCAACTACCGTATTTCCGGTCACCAGTATTGAATCTTGCCTGATCCTTTCCTGAAGTAAATTGGATTGGGCAGCCAACGTCGGTGCAAAGTGATAATCGGCAATCAGACTGGTGATTTGCCGGTTCATCTCTTCCGGGAATGGAGATCGCTTGTTAAACGTCCGTAATCCTGCTTCTACATGACAAACCTTGATCCCGAGGTAGAACGAGGCTAAAGCTGTTGCCGCTGTTGTTGTGGTATCGCCCTGTACAAAAACGTAGTCTGGCCCGAAATCCTCTAAAACCGACTTCATGGAGGTAATTACCAGCGCAGTCAAACCATGCAGATCCTGATCCGGTGTCATCAGATTCAGGTCATAATCGGGCCTGATCTCAAAGAATGACAGCACCTGGTCCAGCATCGCCCGGTGCTGTGCAGTAACGCATACTTTCGTTTCAAAGAATTCGGGATATTTCCTGAACTCCCTGACCAAAGGGGCCATTTTTATGGCTTCGGGACGGGTGCCGAATACGAGGAGGATTTTTGGCATGTTTTAGAGTTTCAGGGTTTCAGGGTTTCAGAGTTTCAGGGTTTCAGGGTTTCAGGGTTTCAGGGTTATGCGTCGCGTTTCTTGGTGCCTTCGTAGGTAGAGTTGCGCAGATAGGTGATGAAATGGGATATTTTACCGGACAGGTTGAAGCAGTCATTCAGGAGTTCGTTGCATTTTTCTTCACTGATGTGTCCGGCATCATAGGTCCGGTAAGTCTGTGAGCGGGTTTCGCCTAAAGATCCTTTGGCGATGTACAGAAAATTAAGAAATTCCTTTTCCCCGTCCCTTTCAAAACCTTCCGCAATATTATCCATCACCGACCCGCTGGAACCCAGAATCTGGTTTTTCAGCGCAAAATCCCTTGATAGCCCAGTATTTACAGTGATGTCACGTACTTTTTTACACAAGTTCCTGGCATCTTGCCAAATCTCCAAATCCTCAAACCTCTTTATTGTCGCCATAGCTCTAACTCTGAAACTCTGAAACTCTGAAACTCTGAAATATTGCCTAAAGCACTTTCCTTAATTCACTGATTGCATATAAAGGCAAATTAGTCAGCCAATCTTGTTTACGAAAATCGGACATTGAGGTGCGAATAGAAACCTTTGGACTGAATTTTTCCCTATATACTTTTAAGCTCTTAGCTTGTAAATTTTCTTCAGCTTTAACTTCTATTGGGACAACCAATCCATTATACTGGGCTATGAAATCAACCTCTGCAGTTGAACGTTCAGCCGACCAATAGTAAATTACAAACTCATCAGGGTTATTAAGTTGTTGAAAAACATACTGTTCGGTTAAAGCGCCTTTAAATTCGGAGAATAAAGCGTTTCCTTCAAGAAGTGTCTTAGCATCAATATCACCCATTGCTGTTAACAATCCAATATCCACCAGAAACAATTTAAAAGCGCTTCTATCTTCATAAGCTTTCAAAGGTATAGCAGGCTTAGTTGCCCGGCACACTTTATGAACCTGTCCACAATCAATCAGCCACGATAACGCTATTTCATAATCTTTTGCATGCGAACCCTCTTTAATTATCCCATATATAAACTTGCGATTTTCTTTGGCCAACTGCGCAGGAATTGAATTCCAAATCATTCGGATACGTGGAACAATTTCTACAGGCGCATGTTTCGAAAAATCCTGGTCATATGCGTTTAAAATCTGTTTTTGAATATCACGTACCTCTTTAAAATTTTGATTTTCGCTAAATTTCAAAACAGCTTCGGGCATACCGCCAACATAATAATATTGCCTGAGCCGTTCAATATATTTAGATTTATAAGCAGTTATCAATTTCCAGTCTGAACTGTGAAGCATTTCCGTAAGGGCGTTTTCTCCGATTGCATCCAGAAATTCTAAAAAAGTTAAGGGATGCAAATCCATGAAAGCTACTTTGCCAACCGGAAAAGAAATATTAGAATGAAGTGCCACACCCAGCAACGAACCAGCTGCCAGGATATGGTACTCATTGGCATCTTCCTGAAAATACTTTAACGCAGTTATTGCTGCGGGCACAGCCTGTATTTCATCGAATATCAACAAGGTATTTTCAGCATGTATGGTTAAACCTGATTCAGCTTGTAATGCTACGATTACCCTTTTAATGTCGAAATCATCGGAAAATAAGGCTTTTAATCGTTTGTTCTTCTCGAAATTAACATAAATCGTTTGACCATATTGTGTATTACCAAATTCCTTCATCAACCAGGTTTTTCCAACCTGCCTTGCGCCCCTGATGATTAAAGGTTTTCGTGATGCTGAATTTTTCCAGGCAATCAGGTCTGTTAGTTTTGTCCTTCTCATCTTTGATATTTTGTGCAAATATACAAATTAACAAACGACTTTTTGGAAATTAATACACTTTTACGAACGACTATCTGGAAACCCTGTAACTCTGAAACTCTGAAACTCTGAAACATCTTAAGCCTTGAACGTTATCCCAACTGTTTTAGGTAAACTATACCGGTACCGCCCAAAGCAATGAAACACCAGCGCAAACAGCTGGAACAGTTTAACCCAGAATACGGAGCCGGCTCCATGATTTTTAGCAAAATACAGATATTTACTCTTCTCCAGCATCGAATATTTCGTGTAATTGAACGAGCCGTCGGGATGAGCGGCAGCGCACTCGTGATGGATGATTTTTACCTGCGGAAGAAGCCAGGTCTGATATCCGGCCTTGCTCAGCCGGTAAAAAAGATCGGTGTCCTCATAATACATAAAGAAGTGCTCATCAAAACCGTCCAGCTTTTCAAAAACCGCGCTCCGGATGAAAATATCGGCTCCGGAGATATAGTCAACTTGTTGCGGAATCGTAAAATTACACGGAGGCGATAGGGATAACCGCTTATTATAGAAGCCTTTGTACAAAACCCGAAAGCCGATGTCGCTGAAATGCTGGAATAGAGTCGGAAAATGTCCGAAAGAGACCGCATATTCACCGTCCGGTTTCTGCATCCGGCCTCCGCAGGCGGCAATCTGCGGATTGCTCTCTGTCAGGAATTTGTAAAACGCCGAAACTGCATCCTCCGTCAGAATCGTATCCGGATTTAAAAAGAAAAGGTACTTCCCGGCAGCCTTCCGCGCTCCGATGTTGTTAGCGGCGCCAAAGCCGAGGTTGGTGGGATTCTTTAATCCACAAATGGGCACAAATTTTTCACAAATTTCACAAAAGGAATCGTCGGTGGAATTGTTGTCAACTACAATGATTTCGAAATTAATGCCTTTGGTGTGAGCATAAATAGATTCCACGCAATCCGGAAGATATTGTCCGGAATTATAATTGACAATGATAATGGAAACGTCTACCGCCATCTCCACTTAATGATTTCCAGGATATGCCGATCCCTGAGCACCAAAATCTGGATTGAGAAATAGAGTCCGGTACAGATGCCCACCGCGAAGAGCAGCCGGATCAGGGGAATGGTATCCCAGGTTCGCAACAGCCAGGCAACGGGCAGGAAAAGGAGACAGGTTCCGATGGCTTGCACCACCAGCATCCAATTGAACGTGATCAGAAATTTTTTTCGAACGAAATACCAGGAAACCAACGTTACCGCCACTTCTGTGGTCATCATGGCTATGGCTGCCCCGGTATGCCCGAAAGGGCCGATCAGCAGGAAATTCAGGCCCAGACTGATCACAACCCCGAAAAGGGTGGCAATCAGGTATTGTTTCCGGAATCCACCCGGGATCAATAGCTGCAAACCGAACAGGTTGCCCAGTCCGAGAATAAAGGCCAGCGAAGCGGATATCTGCATGGCCGGAATCGCATCGGCATAACCTGGACCGGTAAAGACATGCATAATCTCCGGGGCAAAGATCAGCAGTCCGGCCGATACCGGAATCCCGAGAAGGCAAATAAAGGCAAATGAACTGTCCATCAGTTTATTCAGGGAGCTATTATCCTGGTCGACGATGCTCCGGCTGATGCCGGGGATCAGCACCGTCGCCAGGGAGCCAATGATCGGAATCACCATTTTATTCAGTTTGATGGCGGCCGAATAGAGGCCAACCTCCCTGTCGTTCGCCAGAAAACCAACCAGTAAGACGTCGACAACTGTGTAAAAGCTGATGGTCAGAGTAGTACTGAACAGTACCAAGAGTGCCGGAATATGTCTTTTCAAGTCAAGATTCCGGAACCAGAAGGTGATCTTGCCGCGTAAATTGATGAGATACCAAATGTTGGTAGAAAGAATGGTTAAAACGTTAATGATCAAATATATTAACAGATCATCTACCGTCCTGACAAAAACAATCAGGGCAACCAGGGAAGCCGATTTGATCACAATCGAACGGATGGCTAAAAACCGGAATTGCTCCGATCCGGTGTAGAACCATTCGATCGTGGTAAAACTGATCAGGACGAGTCCGCCTCCAATTAAAAAGAGCGTGAAATCCTCCTGAAACCGGCCAAATACTGAAATGATTACCAGGTAACAAAGAAGCATAAACCCGGTAGTCAGCAGGTTAATCAAAACCAGCTCAGAAAAAAGTTTGCTCAGCCGGTTCTTGTCCCCCACCGCTTTGGCAACCTCCACCACTCCATAAATCGGGATCCCGAGAGCGGCAATCAGGATAAAATATTGCGCAAACGTCAGAACAAACTGCGCCTTCCCGATCAACACCGGCCCCAATATCCTCGTCGCCCAGGCAAAGCCCGCAACGGTAAAGAGGATATTGCTAAGAACGTAGGTTAGGTTGCTTAGGTACTTTTTCATGAAATTTTTCGTGAATTAAACCGATAAGTAACCCCCACCTGCGCCTGAAAATTAAAGACTTTCTTGCCCGGATTCCACCATTCCGTTGAATTTGCGGGAATGGATTCATAAAGGTGTTCATAATTAAAGCCGGTAATCCCATTCAATCGCGTAGAAAAAAGGAAATTCCGATACTCATATTGGCCGATCAGCGAAACAATAAAATCCACCCAGTGTGCCCGGATATCATGAATGGCCAAATAATGAAAATCATTGTTGTGAACATATCGTTCCAACCGAAAACCGATAACCGATAACTGTTTAACCCATGAAACGTCCAGCGTTTGCAAATTACTCCCAGGTCCAATCCCGGCTCCAAGCAACTGTCCCATTTGGGTATAACCCTGTTTAACCACTGAATGTAAATACCAGGGACCAGATGTCCGGTACAACATACCGACGCGGGAATTTTCCAAATGGGTTAGTTCGACAGCTACCTGAATATATTGCTCCGGCTTATGATTAAACGGGATCATTTTTCTGAAGCCTGCAATCCAGGCTGATGAATGTTCCGGTTCCAGAAAGAAATCCCGTAGATTCCAGGCATGATCATCGCGACCAAATTCGACATAGATTTCAGACCGTTCCTTTTGCCATAACCAGCGTAGAAAAACCGAGGCAATCTGGTTTGATTTCGAATCCTCCGATACCTGCTCACCCGATCGCTCCTTGCTGAGTGGTAAAATGACCGGAAGATAATCACTAAACTTAGTGCCCATGTCCTTACGGTAAACCTCGAAAACCCGGGTGGCTCCCAGGAATAGTCCCTGTACCCATCTGGGCTGCCAGGTGAATACAACTCCGTTCATATAACGCCAGTCGCTGGGCTTGGGCTGCATATAATAACTCCGATAGCCAGGATTGTTGGTATCCGGAACCGGGAGGTAATATCCGGAAGATTCCAGCCTGCCTGCAATGAGCTGGGCTTCAAATGAACCGATGGGGGTTTTTACGGGGCGGGTGGTGTTTAAGGTCAAATGGGTAAAGCCGGGCGTCGTGTTGCTCATCAGCAAGGAGTTGCGAAACCCCGGACCCCACCAGAGATTCTCATTGGAAAGACCTATGGAAGCAGGTCCTAAATTAAGCCGGATGCTGCTTTGACCCCAAAAAAATCTCGTATACGGTACGTCTCCGAATCGCTCAGGCAGGTCAATATTCGCGTTGAACTCATAGTATGCCGACCAAACCGCTACCGGATGCGCCTCAGGAAAACCATCAAAAGGTTTGTTTTCAGCACATACAAATTCCGGTCTGAATTGAATGCTCAGAGGGCCTATTTTTGCGTATACCCCCGCACTTGCCATGGTCTCAAACCCTTTTGCAGGAATCATGGCTCCGTCATTAAGGCTGAAAGGATGATGGGTGGTATATTGAGTCAGGATAGTTACCGGCAAAATCTTGAATTTAAATGGCTTGCCCTGTGGAAATGAACTATCCGGAAAGAGGGGCCGTATGCAAAAAGAGATCGTGGAATCCTTTTCACCCGCCAGTTGACCTCTTCTAAAAGCTTCTTCCAGGACAGCCGTCCCCACTGGTAATGTTTGTCCAGGGCCAAATGCCGGGATAGAAGCCAGGACGATCAAAAGAAATAATTTGCTCATGCGTCTCTACGGCTTCCGTTGATCATATCGTATAATGATTCCGCCACAAACGACCGCTCCTCGTCCGTAATGCAAGTGCTTGATGGTAAACACAATCCGAGGTTAAACAGCCGCTCCGAGGTGCCATCCACATAAGCCGGACACTCCTTGAAAACCGGTTGCAGGTGCATGGGCTTCCAGAGAGGCCGGCTTTCAATTTTGAGTTTTTCAAATTCCAGCCGGATATGCTCGCGCGTCACTCCGCCTGTTTTTTCGGGATCCACCAAAATGGCAGTAAGCCAATGGTTTGAGAAAAAGCGTTCATCAGGTTCTTCCAGGAAGTTAATTCCGTGGAGATCTTTCAGGGCCTCTTTATAAAAAAAGAAATTTTCCCGGCGCTTCCCTACCCGCTCCTTAATCACTTCTATCTGCCCCCGCCCGATTCCAGCGCATATATTGCTCATCCGGTAGTTATATCCGATCTCTGTATGCTCATAGTGCGGATAATCATCCCGGGCCTGGGTGGACAGGAAGGATGCCTGATCGCAATACTTCTTCTTGTTTGAAATCAGCGCTCCGCCAGCTGAAGTAGTGATGGTCTTGTTACCATTGAACGAGAGTATCCCGATTTCTCCAATGGTACCGCAAGCCTGACCGTTGAATTTAGAACCAATGGCCTCGGCTGCATCTTCGATTACCGGTATCTCATAACGGTTGGCTATTTCCATGATCTCGTCCATCCGGGCCGGCATTCCGTACAGATGGACGGCAATGATGGCTTTGGGCCGCTTCCCTTTCTTAATGCGATCGATGATGGCAGATTCGAGGAGCATGGGACTCATATTCCAGGTTCCGGAGCCTGCCCCGGAGAAGGCCGGGGTTGCAGGTTCGGAATCAATGAAAACAGGAGTAGCTTTTAAGTAAACAATTGGGTTGGCTGAGGCAGAGAATGTAAAGCTGGAGCAGATGACCTCATCTCCTTGCTCCACACCCAAAACAATCAAGGCCAGGTGAATAGCTGCAGTTCCGGAGGAGAGACAGCTCACAAATCCTGCCCCAGTGACTGTTTTCAGATCCTTCTCAAAACCGTCAATATTTGATCCGTTTGGAAATATTTGATTTTTATGAAATGCCCCCTCAATGTACTTCATCTCCCGGCCCGACATGTGGGGTGTGGAGAGCCATATATATTTCATTGTACCCATTTTCTGTTATACAAAGTAATAGTTTCTTTTCAATTTATAGGGCCCACGGCTCCTTCATTTTTTTGCCCAGGAGAGTGCGAAAGATTATTTTGATATCGAGCCGGAACGACCAGTTGTCCATGTAATTCAAATTGATCCGGACTTTGTCGGGAAAGATGACTTCATTATTAAATCGGACCGGATCATCCTGTTGAGACAGAAGTTCCTCTTCATCAGCGTATTTAAGCGTGGCTGGTCCGGTAAGGCCAGGCCTGATTTCAAGCAACCGGCGGTCCGTTCCGCTAAGCTTGTCGGCATAACCCGGCACATCCGGCCGCGGACCCACAAAGCTCATATCACCAGCCAGAATGTTCCAAAGTCCGGGCAGTTCATCCAGCTTATACTTTCGAAGGACCCTGCCCAAGGGAGTAATCCGGCTTTCGCCTCTAACTGTAACAGAACTGCCACCATGATTTAGGTTCATAGTGCGGTACTTAAACAGCGTAAATAATTTCCCATTCCTCCCAACCCGTTTTTGGGAAAAGATAACGGGGCTGCCCGGCATTTTTATTCTGATCAATATCCCGATCAACAGCAAAACAGGGCTCAGAACAAGCAGTCCCAGAAGTGCCGCCAGGAAATCAAAAACCCTTTTAATGAACATGAATGGCTTCGATGATCTTTTGAGCAATGGATGAATAGCGCAACTCTTTCTCTGCGTATTCCTTGCCTTTATTTCCCATGACCATCCTTTCGGCCGATGGAAGATTACACAAATACCCAATGGTTTTCGCAATTTCACCCGCATTTTCCGCGGAAACCTGCAGGCCGCAACCCACCTGCTCAACCAGGCTATTAGGTTCATCAACCGCAAAAATAATCGGTTTTCCTGCAAGCATGTAGTCGGTGACTTTATTAAAGGAGGTTCCGTAACTATGCAGAATGCTGCTTACCCCTCCGGCATACAATATGTCACATTCATTTAATAAGCTGGGTATTGCAGCTTTAGAAACAGTGGGAAGAAAGAAAATATTGTCCTGATTTTGCTTTTCTGCCATTTTCATCAGCTCAGTTTTCTGCGATCCATCCCCCACCAGCACGAAAGCCACTTTTAAATCTGCCGGAATCGCTTTTGCGGCTGTTATCAGGGTTGCCAATGCGTTGGATGGTGCATGACCCCCGGCATAGCCCACGATGATTGTTGATTCACTTTCTAACTTTTGAAATAGCTTTTCATGCTCTGCCGGAACAGGAACAGGAGGTATTACCTGATCATCTTCAGAATAACCATTGGGGATATATACAAATTTTCCCGGCTCTAATCCATGCCGTTCCAGGTACTCTTTGGCATTTCCCAGTACCGAAACAAAATAATCGCAATTCCTGCAAGCAAAATTCTCAGCTCTTTGCACCATCCATATCAAAGGATGATATTTGGTATAGTCCCCAATGATCATGGGACTTAACGGCCACAGATCATGCAGTTCATAAACCAGTTTGGCCCTGCATTTTTTTGCTATAAGGTAAGCCGGATAGACGTCCAGAACATAGGTTGAAGCAACCAGAACTGCATCCGGGGAGACTCGTCGGGCAATCTTCTTATAGTAATACAAGGACTTAAAAATAAACGTGAGCATATTCAGAATCCGCTTGACTCCGGATGAACGGTACTTCATCGTTTTAAGCCAGATGTACTGAATTCCATCAATCATTTCAGTCGCCAGATCTCTAGAAACAGCCGGCTGATGGATCCTGAGATGAGAAAAACCGGCTCCCAGAATGCTTACTTCATGCCCCAGTTTTACCCATTCCTTCGCCAGGTAATATTGCCGGTAGTCCATGCCGTAATGCGATGAACCGATATAGTGATTGATGATCAGAATTTTCATAACAGAGGATTTAGGAAAGCTCCCTTACGGCCTCACTGAAACCGATGAATGAATGTCCGTTCTGCATTAGGTATTGAATGATCTCCACGTACCAGAATTTATACGATTCATAAGATGAGCAGAAATACCGGTCATGAAATAACAGGGTTACATATTGAAAATTCTCTTCAGCCAATTTAGCTATCCTTTCTTTTGTTTTTTCTATGATCTGCTCAGTCTTTTCAGCCTGCCAGGATTTCTCCTCATAAAACTCATGCGAATCCATGATATGCAGCGGAATCTCCCACATATTCCCGATTCTATAAGGAGCCTTTAACGCAAATTCGGATGAATCAAAAAGATAACCTGCCTGATTCAGCTTCTCCAACGTTCCTTCATTCATTCGGAGATAATGCATCCGGATGCCAAAATCAGGATTAGCATTTAGTTCCTTAAAACGTTGATATTCAGCCTCAATTTGGTCCTTATCGTCAAATTCGATACCATGAACCCCGCAATCAAACCCCCTTTCCATAACCCGCTGAATCACCGGCAAGGCCGAATGAAAATTGTAATTTAACCCAACACCCTTGTTCATGGCAAAAAAGAACGTTGATGGTATGCCATTAGCTTCATCAAAATCCATCAACTCATCGATTTGGTGCCACCTTTTCCGGAACAGGTCCCCCACCCTAAGCACGAACTCCCGGGCAGTCAGCACTCCCCCCAACCCTTCTATAACGGCCCTAACACCATACTTCACAAGGACGCCATCGAAGAGATGCTCGGTGGAATATAGGTGGTCGACATCGTGGGAGATGATGATTTTCATCCAAGAATTGGCCTAAAGGCCATAATTCATTGTGTGCTATTTTGGGAAGATCCGATAAATGTTACTTCGATGTTTAATTTCAACAAAAAATGCAGTTTGAGCTTCTATTTTAATTCCTATGCGATAGTTTCCAATCCTAATCCTATAAAACAGCTTGTGCCCTTTCAGTTTTTTGAGCTGTTTTATTTGCTTTAAGTTTTCTGCCGATTCAACATTTCTGATTGCAGTAGCAATGTCAGCTTTTAGTTGATTATCCTCAATTTTCTTGATAGCCTTCAAGAAGGAAGCTTTAAATTCAGTCTTCATTTTTCTGGCCTAAAAACTCCATAATAGTTTTACGGCTGACTGATTTTGTTTTCATTCCTTTTTCAATCAATGAAGCAAGCCATGCATCATCCATTTCTTCGGTATTGATCGATTTTGCCCTGGTACCGGTTTTCTTTGCCAGATTGAGCCAAAATTTAACATCTGCCTCACTTTTAACCTCAATAACTATTGCTTCCATAATGACAAATTTTTGCACAAAGTTACGACATATATCCTAAAACATACGATTAATACACAGACCGCTTAAAGAACTTAAGCACCATTTCAACAGGCAGCCATGCTCTATGCACCGCATATTTCACGGTCAACTCACCCCCGAATCCTCTAAAAAACGACTCTATTGCAGGTATCATGGAGCCTTCGAAATCAAAGGTTTGAATACCAAGTTCCTTGGCGTATTGAATAGCCGAGAGAATGGTAAAACCTGCAGCACCTCTTTGCTTTTGGTCTGCATCGTATCCGCCCAGGATGTAATAGGCGGTTGTAGTATCATGAACACAATAGGCTGCTGCCAGAGGTTGATCCCCGTTTTTTGTAATAAAGGCAAAGGACTTACCGGCACCGGAAAAATCGTACAATATCTTATCGATTAAATCGTAAGAATTGTTTCCAGCCTTCCTTTCTAACGTTTTTCTCACCAGGTCACGTACAATGATCAGGTCCTTTTTGGAGACGCATTTATGCGTCTCTACAGAGTCCTTTTGGGCCTTGGTAATGTCGGACCTCAATTTGGGGTCGAACTGGCTGACAATTTCCTCAATATCAGTGGTTAAATCCAATCGATAAGTGTATGTTGGTGATACTTTAAATCCTTTCCACAGATAAGGCTGTACATCCTTCACTTCCGGTGGAAGATTAAACTGGATGATACCTGCCTTAAGCGTCCGTAAGAAACCGGCAATGCAGGCGTGAATGGCTTTTTCCTGAGAATTCCGTTTGTACCGGTTTCCGGATTCATTGCAATAAATAAGTCCGCAGTGCGGAGTGGTGATGGGATTCTTGATGTAGCTCAATCCGTAAATACGGGTGTGATACAAGGAGAATGCACCCCGCAGTGAATCATGATCATAAATCCCGTACAATCTCAACCGGTTGCCGAACAGCTCAAGCCAGGCCGGATCATTGAAGACGCTTCCCTTTTCCTGAATCAGCGCCAGGTATCCGGGATCCTGTTTATCT
>JBBAAF010000112.1:0-12952 GCA_041658425.1 Bacteroidales bacterium
TTTAAGTGGTGGAGATAATGGGGCTGTAATAATATACGACATCGAAAGTTTAACTCGTCTTGATTCTATTTCATTAAATGGCTTGGTTGATGGTACAGAATATAATGACAGTTTTACTTCAGACTTGGTTTTAAATGAATCGAACAATGAACTACTTGTTTTAGATAGAGGCAATTTCAGAATGGTACGTATCAACATAGCCACAAAAAAAATTACAGCATCGATCAAAGTTGGTAGACTACCTTTTGGTTTAACCTTGAGCCCGGACAGAAAAACAGCATTTGTTGCGAATGTAGGTATGTATGAATATCCTTTAATTACGGGAGCTACTCCTTCCAATTACGATTCGATATTAATTTCTCATCATCCATACGGAGATAATACCAGTGAGTCTATCAATGGCACTGTGGTTGAAGGACGTAAAATTCCCGGAGTAGGCAGTCCTCTTCATCCGGACGCCATGAGCGTATTTACGATCGATTTGCAGACTAATCAGGTAATGGACAAATTCAAAACAGGCCATCAAATTGGGCATATGATTGAAGATGTAGAAGTGGTGGGGGGCGCCAGCCCTAATTCGATAGCAGTTGGGGAACAATATGCTTATGTATCCAATGCGACTAATGACAATATTTCAATCATCGACTACAAAAATCATAAGATCATTGGCCATATTCCGATTCTGGTTGATAAGCGAATTGACAAATATCGTGGATTGCTTCCTTTTGGCTTAACATTAAGCAAAGATGAAAAAACACTCTATGTAGCTTTATTAGGATTTAATGCTGTTGTAGTAATTGATGTTCAGTCCAAAACAACGATAGGATTAATTCCAACTGGCTGGGGACCTACCCGGTTTAAATTATCCAACGATGAAAGGGAAATGTATATAATTACCTGCAGGGGGCTTGGTGCAGGCCCCAATGGTGGTAAAGGTTTTGTATCCCCAATACAAGGATATTATGTTGGTGATATACAATTGGGAAGTTTCCAAAAAGTAATCATGCCTGATGCAGAGCAATTGGCAACTTATACGAAACAATCAATTAATAATACATTTAAAAGTATTAGTGTTACTGATGATGGGAAAAATCCTTTACCAGTATTGCCCGGTTTGCGGAACTCTCCCATAAAATATATTGTATACATCACCAAAGAGAACAGAACCTATGATGAGATATTTGGTCAGTTAAAAAATGCAGCAGGAGACAGCACTCTTGCACGATTTGGTGTAAATAACGAATATACTTTACCTGATTCACTAAAAATGAAATTTCCAAATCTCAGAATTAGTCCCAATCACCATAAAGCAGCCAAACAGTTCTCATTTTCTGATAATTATTACTGTGATAGTGATGCCTCAATCCATGGCCATCATTGGATGATGGGAGTGATTCCAAACGAATGGGCAGAAACAAACTCCAGCGTTACAAAAACTGCCAGTCTTTTTTCCAAGGCTCCCGGTCGGCGTTTCCCGGGAACAACCGGAAGTATTGATCCTGAAGATTATGCGGAAATTGGGGGGCTCTGGGAAGCGCTCGACAGAAAGAAAGTATCCTTTTACAACTTTGGAGAGGCGAATGAGACAGCTCATGTCCGCGAAGAATGGTACGATACCAATACTGGTGCAGCCCATGGAGTAATGGTTCCCATGCAAAAAGCATTGTTCAACAGAACCAGTCATAATTATGCCGGGTTTAATATGAATATTCCGGATCAATACAGAATGGATCAGTTTGAAAAAGAGTTCACTGATAAGTGGATTAAAGGTAAAGAAAAACTCCCTTCATTAATTACCATGCAGGTCCCCAATGATCATGGAGCAGGCATCCGGCCTGATGACGGATATTTTTATCCGAGTTCGTTTATGGTTGATAATGATTTGGCAGTGGGCCGGATTTTACATTTTCTGTCACGAACAAAATATTGGAAAAATATGCTTGTCATTATTACCGAAGATGATCCGCAGGGAGGAGTGGATCATATTGATGCGCACAGCTCTGTATTAATAATGGCCGGCCCCTATGTGAAGAAGGGATATGTATCTCATACTCATGCAAATTTTGGATCCATCCTGAAAACAATCTACAACATTCTTAATGTACCCTATGTAAACCAGTTTGATGTTACGGCTTCATTGTTACAGGATTTTTTCACTCCCCTGCCCGATTATACTCCTTATACGATGGAATTGCACGATTCCCGTGTATTTGATACAGAAAAAGCGATGAAAAAGTACAATCGCACCATCGACTGGCGCAAAATTGAACAAGGTCCTCCAATAGATAATGAAGATGTTGAACGTAAAGTACATTATAAAAAATAAATCAAATGAAACATATAAAACCTGTATTTAAGGGACTTGGATTATTATTCCTCGTAATAATAATTGGATTATTCTTTTGGACATTTTCAAACCTGAAGGACCGCCATCCCGGATACAAAGCAGATTTAAAGATTGTCAATGGAAATCCTGCATCATTAAATGCCGGATTTTCCGCTTTCCCGATTACACCTGAAGTCCCCGACAGGTGGACTGATAAAAACAGGGATGCAGTGTATAATCCAAAGGACGGTGATACTTTTACGGACGGCAACGGGAACGGGATTTTTGATCCGGTGTGGATTGCAGGCTTCAGCAACAGCAGGGCAGCCAATGGGATACATGATGATCTCTGGGCCAGAACCATGGTGATAGATGACGGTAAAACACGGCTGGCCATTGTTGTGCTCGATGCTATCGGGTTTATGAACGAAGATATAATTGATGTCAGGAAACGGATTCCCGGTGAAGCAGGAGTTACCTATACGATTATTACCTCAACACATACACACGAAGCTCCTGACCTATTGGGTCTCTGGGGTAAAACTCCTTTTAAAAGCGGTATTAATAAGGAGTATCTGGAATATGTGAAAAATCAAATTGCAAAGTCGGTTGTTACCGCTGTAAAGAGTATGCGTCCGGCACGTTTAGCAATATCGGAGGACCTGACCGGAGCAATTCCATTGGTCAAGGATACCAGGAAACCGGAAGTCTTTGATTCAGGTCTGAGAATCATCAAAGCTATCGACAAAGAAAATGGCAACATTCTCGGATCATTGATTTCCTGGGCTGATCACGCGGAAACCTTATGGAGTAACAATTTGCTCGTTACTTCAGATTTCCCTCATTACGTTCGCGTTGGAGTTGAAAAGGGGGTTTTCAAAGGCGATAGTCTGGTTAAAACAGGCATCGGAGGTGTTGCAGTTTATATAAATGGGGCAATAGGTGGCTTAATGACTACCCATCCAAGTCTGACAGTTAAGGACCCTTTTACAGGTCAGGAATTTAAGGAACCGACTTTTGAAAAGGCAGCAGCGCAAGGGAAACAACTGGCACTACTTGCGCTGAATGCTATGGATAACCCGGTTGAAGAGGTTGATTCCGCTGGTATTTCGCTCATTGTACGGACTCTTTCGTTACCGATAGACAATACTAGGTTTAAACTTGGAACAATTCTTGGCATTCTGGATCGTGGAACTTCGGGCTGGATGAAAATGCGCTCTGAGCTTTCAGTTTTCAAGATTGGGCCACTTTCGTTTACCACATTTCCGGGCGAAGTTTATCCCGAAATTATTAACGGAGGCGTAGAAGCACCTGAAGGCCAGGATTTTAATATCGAGCCCGTTGAAGTGCCATCAGTCAGGGAAATGATGGCCGGGAAATACAAATTTATATTTGGCCTTGCGAACGACGAAATTGGCTATATTATTCCCAAAAGCCAATGGGATGTTAAAGCCCCTTATACTTATAAAAAAGAGAATTCTCCTTACGGCGAAGAGAATTCATTAGGTCCCGAGACTGCGTCAATATTGCACCGAAATCTGAAGGAAATGCTGACCGAATTGAATCAGTCGGAATAAACAGATGAAACAGGAATGTGGGTTATAGGATGCTAATTAATTAAAATATAGTAAGTTATGAAATTTAAAATTTTAAAACGTCTTCTTTTTAGTCTGCTGATTATGCTCATCTTTGGCTGCCTGCTGATGGTCACACCAAGGATATGGTCGGCCTTAAATCCGGGAAAACCTCCTGTTGGCTATCATTTTGAGGCTCCTGCTTATCTCGCAATTGGGGTAGGACTGGAACACCTGATCAATAAAACCCCTGAGGTTCCCAAAGATATTGAAGAAATTAAAAATATTGAATACAAAAATATTAATGGAAAATCGCTGCAACTGGATATTTATAAACCAAAAAACATCGATAAAACTGCACCATTATTGGTTTTTATTCATGGAGGCGGATGGAGGAGCGGCCAACGATCAGATTATCTGGTTTACCTTGTTGCTTTTGCTAAAAAGGGTTACATTACAGCTACGGTTTCATACAGGCTGCTGAAGGATGGTCCCTATCCTGCATGTGCTGAAGATATTACCGATGCTGTCCGTTGGTTTTACAATAATGGTGAAAACTATGGTTATGATCCTGACCGGATCGCCTTGATTGGGGGTTCTGCAGGAGCACATCTGGCTCTTCTGGCGGCTTATGGGTGGAAAAAACCCGGCGCAAACAATAACAGTACCGATATTCCGGACAATAGTCATCGGATAAAAGCAGTGGTTGACATATATGGCCCTGTTGACCTGACAACCGAATATGCCAGAAATCAAATAACGGTAACCTCTTTTATTGCCCATTCCTTTGAGGAGGCACCGGAACTTTTCAGGGAAGCCTCCCCCATATATTATTTGGATAAAAACGATCCTCCCACGATGATCCTTCATGGAACATCAGATGACCTTGTCCCAATCAGTCAGTCCGATCTGTTAAAAGAACGGCTTGACAGTTTGGGTGTTCCTAATGTTTATTACCGCGTACCCTTATGGCCTCATGGCATGGATATCGTTAAGCGGGTCAATAATTATAGTCAGTTAAAAATGAACGATTTTTTTGAGAAATATCTGAAATAATATATCAATAGATTTTGGCGGATTTTTTTTAGCAACCAATAATTCAGCGTTCCAGGATCAAAAAGCTGCTATAAAACATAACGAATGTTATATTTGTGTCAATGGAATGAAAACATGAGCAAATTAACCTTATCTATACTGCTTCTTTGCAGCAGTATCACGGCCATCGGCCAGCAAACTGGTCGCTTAACCGGCTTGATCAAAGACAAAGGAAACGAAACCATCGTTGGCGCCAACATTCTGCTGACTCCGGGCCGCACAGGCACCATTTCGGATGAGGAGGGTCGCTTCCGCCTCAGCAACATTCCCAGCGGCAGCTACGTTTTGGAAATCAGTTACATTGGGTACAAAACCTTTACCACCAGGATCAGCATCGGTGCAAATGAAAACAAGGAAATCGAGGTAACCCTCGAAGGTGAAAGCTTTGCGCTGAGCAGCGTGACTGTAACCGCCCAAAAACGCTCGGAAAATCAGAAAGAAGTACCGATAGCATTGTCGAGCGTTTCCGCTAAGTTCCTCGAGAGCAACGTCATGGAATCGATGAGCAGTATGGCCGCATTTGTACCCGGCCTTCAGGTGCAGGAACAATCCGCGGTTTTGCCGAGCTTCGTGATCCGCGGTCTGACTTCTGATAACTCTTCCTATAATGTTGACAACCGGGTCTCCGTATTCCAGGATGGTGTCTCCATCAGCAAGCAAATAGGCGCCTATACCGAATTTTTTGACATCGATCACATAGAAGTGCTTAAAGGCCCGCAAGGTACCCTGTTCGGCCGAAGTGCCCAGATAGGCGCCATTCACCTGATCACCAGGCACCCTAAAAATGAATCCTCCGGTAATATTACTCTCGGCGCAGGAAATTACAACCAAATCCGCGCCAATGGATACATAAACCTGCCTCTGGTTAAAAACAAACTCCTTGTCCGTGTGGCTGGGATCTATAACAAACGTGACGGCTATGTGGAGAACCTCTCCGGCGGAACCCTCATGGGAAAGAATACCCTGGCAACCAGGGCTTCCCTCAAATACCTGCCAGGCAAGAACAATGCTTTTGATCTCATCTTCAACTACCAGCGCGACAGAATGCCCGGAACGGCCTTTAAAAGTGGCACCTTCGCACCCAAAGGCGGCGACACCAGTCCTTTTACCTTCGTTGACCTCGAAAGTGGCAAAGACCTGATGGACAGTCGAGATGTGTTCGGTCTCACCTTCCAATACAAGCATTATTTCGACCATGGTCTCAGCCTGACCGCCATTTCGGGCTACCGTACCCTCACCGCAGCATCGGTGTTCGACGGTGATGGTACAAAAGCGCAAGCGCTGGCCCTCGATGCTGACCTCAACTACAACCAGTTTAGTCAGGAACTCCGACTCAACTACGACAGACAGCGCTTCTCAGGTTTTGCGGGAATCAACTACTTCCACGAAGATGGCAACCAGAGTATTATACTAACCCAGGATGAGAGAAGCTTCTTCGCCATGCTGTCGCCCCTGGTTGGAGCCAAACTACCCTGGATTAAGCCAATACCAATGATCATCGACGGTGAGCCCAATCTTTCGATGACAATAAACCCCCTCACAAATAAACCCTTCAAAACCTTACACACAGAAGATGTGAAAGAAAACGGTGTCAATAACGGTGTTTTCGACGTTTTCGCTGACGGAACATTCAAGCTGACTCCAAAATTCAAGATCACCGCCGGCGGTCGCCTGATTTTCGAAGACCTGACAACCTTTTTCCGTGTTGACCCGGCAGAAGACCCCGGAACCCTAGGCATCCTGCTGGGCAAAAGTCCCAACAATATTTTCAAACCTACTAAGGGCCACCTCGAAGAAAGCAAAACCTTCTCGGATTGGGTTGGCCGCTTCGTCATGCAATACGATTTTTCCAGCCAGGTTAGCGCTTATGCCACCTGGTCGAAGGGGCGCCGCCCAAACGTCATACAGATCGATGTCGATACCACCGAAATCTTTAAAGCAGAGATCGTGTACAACTACGAAATCGGCATCAAGAACTTGCTCATGAATAACCGCCTCCAATTCAACCTCAGTGGCTTCATCTACGATTACCGCGATTTTCAGACAGCTACCACCGATTTACAAAGCGGAGGTATTCTCCGTATCTCCGATTCAGGCAATGCAACCGGTACCGGCGTGGAAACCGAATTGCAGTTTGCCGCCACCAAGAACCTCTTCATCTTCGCCAACTATGCCTGGCTGGATGCCAAATTTAACAAACTTGACTCCGATGGCAGTAAACAGAAATTCGCTGGTAATACCTTTCGCCTGACACCTAAACACTCAGGATCCGCCGGGATTACCTACCAGGTTAGTCTGGGCAAAGCTGGTTTCCTTGCACTGAACTTCACGGCCTCCTACAAATCCGGGCACTTCTTCGAGGATGACAATACACCCGGCCTGTACCAGGGCGAGTACACGGTTCTCAACGCGGCACTCCAGTACACGAGTAGAAATGGCAAGTACGGCCTGCGTTTTAATATGAACAACCTGACCGACAAACGTTACCTCCTTGACGCCGGAAACATTGCTCTGGCTTTCGGTATTCCAACCTTTATACCAGGAGCGCCGCGATTCTACGGCGCACAGTTGTTCGTCAACTTGTAAAACGAATTCTTCATCCCGAAGGATTTGCCCATCCATTCTTCAGCAAGAAAACTATTAGTTTGCCTTAGGAACATAGGTGAGTTGAAAAACGTGGGTTGGATAATTCGCGAAATCCATGCCACCAGGATTTAAGACGCCTTGGTACGAGCACATCATTATAGCAACATGCATTTCGGTTGAAGTTATCGATTTAATAATCACTTGGTTTGAAGTAGGAAAATCGAGAATCCCAAAATAAGCACCCGGCGAGAAAGAAAGCCAGTTTTTTCCGGTAAATGTCACAATCCCATGGCCTGGAGGAGTTGCTACATCCAAAGGATTGGTAATTGCATCAACAGTAAAATCAGCAGTATTAAGTGTCCAGGTAGCAGAAACAGGAGCCGTGAAATTAGCAAAGCACAGGCCGAGGGAAGGAATTTGAGTTCCTTCAACCACTATCCCATTTATAGTACTGTATAAGGATACGGCAATAACTTTCCCATTCTTCGGATTAATGGAATACCTTCCATCGTCATAAAAGGTAAACTCATTATCGTATTCTACGCCTACCAGGGATTGTATGTCCGAAGGGATCGGGAATAAAACAGACAGCTCATTTGTGACAGCGCTGGCTCCATCAAAATCTAAGTAAGTTCCGGTACTCAATACCCAGGTTTTTCCGTTGGTTGCCGTTGCACCACCTGTCAGCAGATCTTGAATAGAAGGTAAAACCGTCAGTTTTTTTGTTTGGTTAGCGTTTCCTCCCGGTCCGGTTACGGTAAGAATGACATTATAATCGCCGGGAGCAACGTAAACATGAACAGGTTGAGCATCTGTGCTTGTTTTGCTGTCTCCAAAATTCCAAAGATAACTGTCGGTAAAAGTAACAACAGAGGTAAACGTTACAGTTTTTCCGTCTATCACATAAGTGAAGTCAACTGTTGGGGGATCCTTTTTGCAGGAAGTCAACCCAACAAATGCAAGGATCAACATCATGCCCGTGAATAATAAAAATTTCTTCATAGTCTTTAAGTTTAAGATAAGTAAATGAACATTCAAACGCTTGATAAAAATTTTAGTGCAACTTGTTAGCCAAGATATGCTTAAAATTAAAACAAGCAAGTTTCCACTCGTCACTTGTCACTCTTTCGGGTCACGCATCACGATTCCATTACAATGAATTACGTAGCTCCTCTTTCAACTGATCAACGAGTGTTTTTACCGAAACAATTTCGGTACACCTGTATGCATTGGATCCGGCAAAAACAAACGAGTTGAGTAATCTGCCTTTTGAAGCATCTGCCAATACTTTGGCAATACAATAAGGGGCAGTGCGCGGATTGCACGTTCTCAAACAATGATGAGGGCACTTAAATGGTATTGTTTCACCCTTCATCGCTCTTTCGGTAAACTCATTGCGTATAACCCTGCCTGGCAATCCTACCGGACTTTTGATAATGGCAAGATCATCCTTGGTTGCTGTAATGTAAGCCTGCTTAAAATCATTGTGAACATCGCATTCGATAGTACAAACAAACCGGGTTGCCATTTGAACACCAGATGCTCCTAACTTCAAAAATTTGGCAATATCACTTCCATCAAAAATACCACCGGCAGCAATAACCGGAATCGTTTCTTCAAGTGCATCCACATAATCCACCAATTCTTTCACCAGTTCCTCAAGCGTACGTGTTTTTCCATTGATCAGGTCGTCGTAAGAGAATCCAAGGTGCCCGCCAGCCATCGGACCTTCGAGGATTACAGCATCCGGGACTTTGTTGTAGTTTTGTTTCCACTTTCGGTAAATGATATTGAAAGCCCTGGCTGACGAAACGATAGGAATTAATTTAATATTTGACCCTGCGGTTTGTTTTGGCAGATCTAAGGGAAGACCCGATCCGCAAATGATCAAATCTACTTTTTCTTCAACACATACCTTCACCATTTCTTCGTAGTTCGACAACACCACCATCACATTCACACCAATTATACCCTTGGAATGCAACCGGGCTTTTCTTATTTCTGCCCTTAATGCATCGTTATTTACCTGAACAAATTTTGAGGCCGAAAAATCCTCATACGCACCTAAGCCAACACTTGCAATAACACCCGCACAGCCTTCATTTGCAACTGCCGATGCCAGGCCCGATCTTGATACTCTTACTCCCATTCCTCCTTGTATGATGGGAGGGTTAATTTCCAGATCACCTATTTTTAGTGTTGGTATTGTTTTCGTTGCCATAATTTTTCGTTTTTATTCATTTTTAATTTGATGACAATATTTGGTATTCGCCCGGGGTTACTTTACATACAAACCTTTCGTTTTCGGTTCCGGAAGTTATTACACCGGGGCAACTGCCTGCTGGCATATCGTTTATTTTGATTTTATTTGGGTCAGTTCCCGGAATAGATATTTCAGCGTTGGTATTTTCAGGCACACGGACGTATAATTTGAAAACTCCGTTGTTTTCCAGCTCCCATTCAACACATACCGATCCAAAAGGGGATGGGATAATCCCTTTTGCCCATTTTAAATCACAAGGATTAGGCCTGACTGAAAATGTCTGCCAGCCGGCCGAGATCGGCTCGACACCCAGAACCTTCTGAGGAAGAAGAGCTGTTGGTCCCGAGCACCAGGCATGAGAGGTCGTGCCAAGGTCGGTTGTCCAGTGTTCAATATCCCATGCTTCGTGCCATGCTTCGTTAAAATAGGGCGATTTCATTTGCTCTCCCCAATATTTGCGGATAAAGTCAAGAGCCCATTGCGGCTTGTTATCGAATATTGAACTAAGAACATAGAAGGAAAAGGATTGTTCACTGCTTCTATTGCCTGCGACAATTGCGTGAATGACATGTTCTTTTTCTGTATCATCAACCAATCCGTAAAGTAGTGCATAAACCTGCGTTTGCTGACTGCACTTTTCGCTACCATAGCTATCAATAAAGAGGTGCTTTTTTGGCGACCACAACCATTTCCTGATATTTTCTTTTATTTGTTCGGCTTGTTTCGTCCATTGGGCAGCCTGCACAGGATCTGATGCAAGGATTTGAGCAATGAACGAGGCTTGCTTCAGTGCCTCATAATACAGACAATTCAATCCGGTAATCTCTTCGAGTTGATCCATAGGATAGGTATCCGGGTGGTCCAGTACAATCCAGCCGGGAACTTTGGCCAAAAGTCCGTGTTCTTTTCCGATATATTTGTCGAAATGGCTCAACAGTTTTTTCATATTCGGATAAACCTGTTTGATCAGCTCAGCCTTCCCGAAATACTGGTAATATTCTCCCAGCATGATAATCCATTCCAATTCGTAATCGGCCAGGTAAGCCGAAGTGTTTTTGCCCAATAACCAGTCGGTTGGATAACGAGAGCGGATTGATCCATCGTCTTTCCATCGTTGAGACCAGGATCCTGATAAAATGTTGTAATGAATCAGCAATTCGGAACTCAATCCAAACGGGTAAAAGGCATATTTTTGCAAATAACGACTGTCGCCTGCAATATATTGAGTTTGTTCCCGCCAGGGTGTATCCATATAAGTGTCCTGGGCACACAGCAATATGGTTTGATTTCCAACTTCCCAAATTCGGTTCAGCAGAGGATCGGAACATTCGAAACTGCCTTCGCGTGTAAAATCATAATGCCGGTTGATTGCAGAGATGCTTTTTATAATCAGGCTGTCTTTCTGTGAAAGACTCAGGTAGCGAAATCCGCGCCAGGTAAGTGGACTCCACGACTGAAATCCTTTTTTGCTGATGTAGAAGTCGGTGTAATTTACCCTTTTTGTGTAGAGGGCCGAACTGTCGGGCAACAACCGCTCGGAGGTTCCCATTTCGAGAGCAACTCCATCCTGACGGGAAAACAGTTCGAGATTTGGCGTACCGGCAATCTCTTTTCCAAAATCGTACACAACCTTATCGCCAACAAACCAATTATTTACCGGAAAGACTTGTTCTCGGAAAAGCGGGGGACGGTTGATTTCGACAATATTATTCCATGGTGCAATAGGAGGAACTCCCAGCATCCGGGCTGGTTTCCATTGCGAGTCATCGAAACTGCTTTCTTTCCAGTTATCGGGCATACGCCGGGCATCAAATTTTTCAATGAAGCCAATCAGATTGGATGTGGGCGTTCGTGTTTCGGTCTGGTTGTCCCACGCTTCGGCTTTGGATACCCGCCACGAATTGTCGGTGTTTATTTTGAGTACATTGGTTTCTTCTAATGTTAAGGCTGCCTGAAAGAAAAACCCACCACGGGCATTGATGCGGTGGTGCATTCCAATGCCGAAATTATAGACCAGCGCTGAGATTGTATTTTTACCTTTTCGGAAATAGCCTGTCAGATCAAATTTTTCGTAAACCTGAAATTCCGGGTCGCAGTTCATAGGGCAACGATCGACCAACTTTCCGTTAATATACACGTCGGCATAAGAATAAGCCGAAATGTAGGCTTGTGCATCGACTGGAATTTGCATTAAATCAACTGTTTTACGAATTAGCAGATAGTAATTTCGCGGATTGTCTGATCCCGAATCCCAAATCCAGTTGGCGACCGGTTTTTGGTTGTCGAGTAATAATGATGGTATGGAGATTGAAGGCTCAATATTATTTGCTTTCTTCGTCTGTGCGGTCGTTTGCCAGAATAAGAAGATAAGGCAACCGGATAAAATTATGCTGCGGACTAGATTAGAAATCCTGTTTGTTTCTGTAGGATTATTTTTCATTAAACTCTTGATATACAGTATTAATTACTTCGCAGGAGCAGGACTCTCGTTGATCAGCTTTAAGGCCTCTTCCTCATAAATAGTACCGGTCATTTCGCCAAGTGATGTACGGCTGATGTAATTATAGCGCTCGAATCCGCCAAAATCTTCCTTCGTTAGCATATAACCAAATGCATCATTTGTCAGGCCGAAAAGGAAGGGTTGATCGCTTTTCATTTTCCTTTTGACATAGAAACCGATATTGGGCAAAGCTTCCCCGGGAATCGTTAAAACCTGGGCTTTACCAATATTCAGAAGGTTCAGGCGTGTTGATACAATAGAGAAATCATCATTATTACCGGGTTTAGCCGCGACAGGCGAATGTTTGAACACAAAACGCATAGCTTCTGAATCGATAGGAAACCGGATTACTTTTGATGCACAATAAATATCAGGATTTTCCTGTACAGGCTCTGATTCAATAATTCGTAAAGCTTCATCAGCCAGCAGGTTACCGATTCGAATACATTCATCCCAGTCATTGGCCTCTTTACCATTCTCCCTCCTGGTGTCGGCGGTAACCATTCCACCCTGGGCACTATTCATGAAAATTGCCATTCCACCGACTTTTGATTCAATCCTGTCATAAAGCGGACCGCATAAATCGGGGCTGATTAATTTACGGTCGG
>JBBAAF010000113.1:0-12913 GCA_041658425.1 Bacteroidales bacterium
TGCTGATGTGCTGATTAAAGAATGTATTTCATTTTGGTCACTTGTCACTTGTCACTCTTTCGCATCACGCGTCACGTTTCACGCGTCACGGCTAAAATTTGAGTGAATTTGTGGATAAATTAAAAGCTTCCTGCATTGCCTCGCCCAGCCCTTTTACCCACCTCCGGTCTTTTTCGATTACTACAAATCGGGAAGGAAAAGTTTGAATATCATTGGGCAATTCATGCAAAGCATTGATGCACAGGGTTTGAGAGATGGCAGCTTCGGGCGGACAGATTGCCGGTCCCGGGATTCTGCATTTTTCGATGGCCTTGAAGAGTTTTTTAAACTGATGACCGGCATCGGGGTGGCCATAATTGATCGTGGTTCCATCTTTATGAATAGCCACAATACCGTTGGAAGTTTCGTCCATTGTGATTACCCCATTTTCAAATTCGAATTGGAACGATGGATTAACCTGATTTTCGGTAACGTGGGACGCATAAAACAGGATTTCAACAACATTTTCCGTGATCGCCCGACAGACTACGGTATCATAGTTCCCGATATCATAGGCCCGGAAGCGTTCGCCGGTAACTGATTGCGGAACCGAACTCAGGTGCATTTCAGGTCCGGTTAGAAAAAACATATTGTGCAGGAAATGGGCGCAGGCATTGTTGGCCACGCTGTCGAGCACCAGGCTTCCGTCGTCGGTCCGTATCTTTCCGGCCCAGTTGTTCCTGTTAAAATAGGCGTAGGGCCTCGGCCACAGACAGATCGTTTTCATTCGCACCGGCTTTCCGAATTTGCCATCCAGAATGTCCCTCTTAAGATTTAGGATGGCATCAGAAAACGACCACTGATACCCGACCTCCGCCCACCGGCCAGTTTGGTTTCTAACAGCGATCATCCGCATTATTTCACCCGGAGTTACGCCCACCGGCTTATCAACCAAAACGTTACTTCCGTTTTTCATGGCGATGATGGCCTGTGGTACATGATATTGAAGCGGAGAGCAAATTACCGTCAGATCAGCGAGATTATCATCTTTGAAAAAGGACCCGATATCGGCATAGATGGGAACACCGCGGGCGAGGATAGCGGGAAAATGATCCGATTTTTCCGGTTGGGGATCGATCACCCCGCAGATCACGGCTTGCTCTTCCGGGATCTCTTCAAAAAGGGTTTTCAGGTAGTAGTAACCATAACCGGAGATGGCTGAGAATAGGATACGAATAGGATTCATATAAAGAAAATAGAGGCGTGACAGCCGCATCCAAAGTTAGCATTTCGGCCGTTACGAAAAGCATGAATTTAGTGATTTTAAAGTACCCACCCCAACCCTCCCTGTTTCAGGGAGGGTTGGGGTGGGTACCTTTCGGAGCTCTGGGGCCGGCACTTATTGTGTATCTGAATCTTTCACTATTCTAAGGTCTGTTCTGGTTTTTGACCATCTGACGGCTTCCAATTGGGCTCAGGACCCTGCAATTCAACAATGAGGGTTTCTTCAATATCATAAGGCTCCGGATTATAAACCAGTATCGGAAACTCATCCTTGCGGGCAGACGGCTGACCGGCCAGCAGTTTAAAGAAGGCCCTGGCTTTCAGTCGGGAGAGGATCTCCAGGCCATGACTCATCCGCTGCAGTGCATAGGTTTCTACCTCAGGAATCCCCGAACCGGGCAGGATATCATGAAACTCGCAGAACAACAGGTCTTCCAGGGCCTCACGCAGTTCTGTCCGCGGATATTTCATCAGTCCGGCAACAACTGCGTGTGTCAATATCTTTTCAGTGAAATAATAGGTTTCCTCTAACTCTCGATGCATTCTCTTCACCCGCGCCATCGAAGTATAACACCCTACCGCCCATGGATTCAGGTCGCGGTCGAACTTTTCCAGTTTACCCCGATTTTGTTCCAACCACCCGAAATACTCCTCCGGCCACGAATGCCTGATCTCCCAACCCCCTTCATCCTTCTTACTTCCAGAATTCAGAATTCTCAATTGGATCTTCGCCAGGTCCTCGCGAGACGGGCCGCCACCATGATTGCCAATCCCCCAAAGGAACATCCCTCGATCAAGACCGGCATGGCGTTCCATCCAGGCTTTTAATTTCTCTGCGGCCTTACCTTTCTCTGAATTATAATGTTCCGGCGACCGGTGTGCGAGGATGGTTGATCCATCGAATCCTTCCCAGATAAAATCGTTAGCCGGAAGTTGCAGATGTTTACTATCAGGCCGGCAAAACAGATAGGAGGTGTATCCCGATTTTGCAAGTATCTGTCGGACAAAAGATTCCCCCGATGGTATATTACAATCGGGTTGCAGGTACCAACCCCCTATGATCCGCCATTTGCCTTCGCTGACCAATCTCCGGATCTTCCTGAACAGTTCCGGTTCGTACTCCTCAACCCATTGGTAAAGAAGAGCCTCATTATGGCAGAAGACAAAACCTTCATAATCCTCGCAGAATTTCGCTGCAATCCGGAAGGTCGACAGTGTTTCGGCCGGTCATGCATATACATGGGTTTTCCTTTGCTTGCCCCAATCTCCCGGATTTCTTCGATCAATTCATCAAAATAGCGGGCGTCGAATCTTGATCCTTTGATAAATCTGTCTTTGTCTATAGAAGATATCCACTTCTGGCATTAAGCACATGTAAAGTGGCTAGGATTTTCAACCGGCAGCTGTTCACCCTGTTGAAAGATTGTGGAACAAGAGAATTTGCATTCTCCGGTATCTAATTCAATTAGAACTGTTTTTGATCTGATAAATCGAACCAGGAACTATTCTCTTCGTATTTAACAACTACCTGGGTGCTGTTGGGAAAATGGAAAGTGTTCAAGAGGGTGGATATCTCTTGTTTTAATACAATCAATGTATTCTCTATTAAGTCTTTGCGAAACCCTTTCTCTTCAAGGTATAAAACGAGGTCCATTGAAACAATCCTGCTGATCAACTGTCCGAACTCGACGAGCTTGCGTTGCGGAAACCGGATAACCAATTCAAAATTCACTATCTCCTGAATCCGGTCGGCAGCGCGTGCTGTAAACCCTTTTAAAAACTGATACAGGCTCTTCTCTTTCACTGTTTTCATCAGTTTCAGCACCGACTCTGCAATCTGATGATAAAGAATATCGTTCGATCCTTCAAAAATCTGAAAAGGGCGGCTATCGACCACCGATCGTCCGGCGATCTCACCAGATTTCAGGCAAAAAGCTGAGCAAACCGTGAAATTAGCCTGCAACCGCGACTTAGTATGGTTGATGGCTTCGTCCAGTATCCGCCTGATAAAACCCAGTCCCATCCCGGAAAACTGAAACCGGCTCCGGTGAAGAAGGTCGAGCAACATCTTAATGCCTGTTGTATGAGGAATAAGCCTTTGTTCATCTGGGATATATACATCGATATGATTTCTGCCGTAAGGGATCTGATAGAGTCCGAGGTTCTCGAAATACTCTTCAACAATGATCTTTTGCCGCGGGGCATTGACTTCGCAGATAAACATATCGATATCTCGCATCAAGTTGCCCGATTCGGCTCTTCTACGTGCCGTTAGTAACCAAAAGTCTGCCATACCGGTAAGCCCGGCCCAGTGTTTCTTCCCCCGGATATGAAAAAAACCATCTTTTTCTGAAAATGAAGTGTGCATGCTTAAGGCATCGCTACCGAAACCAGGCTCTGTAATCATTAACCCACCCATAGAACTATTGTTTATGAATTGGCTGAAAACCTTAGGTTTTACAGATTCTTGCCCGTATTGCCTTGGGATACACAGTGCAAGGGGATTTCCGGACATCAATTCCTTTAAAACGGCAGGAGGCAGCCCACGTGTGCTGCAAAACCGATCGATGTCATCCTCTTCGTGAAAGGCACGCTTCATACTGGCTTTGAACTCATCCAAAAACTGCCGGAAGGATTTGTTTTCGGATTAGCGGCCCAGCATTATTGCTTTTACGAAATTGCCGATTCCATTCGTAGGGGAGGACCCCCGGGTCCTCCCTCTATCATAAATGTCGTATGTTCATGCCCCCGCTTAACTCGATCACTGCCCCAGTTGCATAAGGAATTTCCCTGCCGGCCAATGCAACCACTGCCCTGGCGATGTCGTCCGGCTGTCCCCAGCGGCCTTCGGGAATGAGTCCGCCGGCAATCTTTTTATCATATTTCTCTTTCACGCCGGCTGTCATATCGGTATAGATCACACCCGGACGGATCTCATAAACCGATATGCCGGTTGTGGCCAGCCGATCAGCGTAAACCTGGGCCGCCATGCTCAACCCGGCCTTTGAAATACAATACTCCGCCCGCTCAGGCGATGACGCCACCGCTGACACCGACGTTATAAATATCACGCACGGCGGACTAACTTCTTCTCTTTCTTTACGATCTTTCCCTTCTTTACGATCCTCACGTCCCTCACGTCCCTCACGTTCTTCTCGTTGGATCATGTAGTTTACAACCATTTGAGTAAAGAAAAACGGCCCCCTCAGGTTGATATTGATCAGCCGGTCGAAACTCTCCGGTCCGGTTTCAAGGATATCCACCCGTTTCAGCGGTGCCACACCGGCATTGTTAACCAGCAGATCGATCCGGCTGAACTCCCCGGCGATCTTGCTGATCAATCCGGCATGGCTCTCTATATCAGCAATATTTGCCTTGATAGTCAGGGCAAAAGGCTCGCCCGGTTCGATATTCCGCGAGATTCCGACAACCTGATAACCATTCATGGCCAGGCCCACCGCGATGGCTCGGCCGATTCCGCGGCTGGCGCCCGTAACTATTGCAACTTTCATGTATTTAAGATTTCTTCCACAAATTGACACAAATTATGACACAAATTAACACGAAATAATTTGAGGAAATTTGTGCTATAATTTGTGTGAATTTGTGGATAATAAATACTCTTTCCAGATTTTCTCAAACCACATCTCCTCTTTCGGGATCGGCCGGACGGGCACCCAATTTTTCTGAACTTTCAGGTTTTCATCCAGGCTGATCTCCAGAATATGCTGATTTGTAAATGATTCCGTTTGACTTTCAGACCTATGAAGATATTCCGCGATGGCCTCCAGGTAAACTGCATGGGTTAAACAGAGGTCGAATGTACGGAAAACGGCAGGAAGTTCCGACGGTTCAATTGCCTTAACCTCCCTGTTTAGCCTGTGCCAGAGGCTCCAGGCCTGGTTCACTTGCTCAGCGATCGTTTCCGGATCTCTGACCGGTCCGCCATGGTCCGACATGCGTTGTTGCAATTCGGCCAGGACATCCCGGTAATCAAGCGACCCCGTTCCGGTAAGCATCCTATCAATCCTTTCCGTAACCCTCTCAACCGATAACTGATAACCGACAACTGACAACTGATCTCCGTCAACCGGCAACTGGTAATCCTTCCTGATTTTCATCGCTGCCCTGATGCCGCCCACCTGGCCGGAATTAAGGGCCGAGCCCCCGGGACGGGTATTCCCGTGCGAGCCGTTGACTTCCCCGATCGGGAACAGGTGCCGTATATTGGATTCCCACCAAATATTCCCCATCAGCCCACCATTGTTATGCTGAGCGCAAACGGCAATCTCAAGCGGCTCGCGGGTAATATCAATCCCATGGCTTTTATACAGGTCGATGGCCGGTTGGTTCAATAACTGGAGACGCTCAATGGGCGTTCCGGCCAAAGCTCCCGACCGTTCGAGATATTCCTTTGCTTCGGGTTTTAGTTTATCCAGGCTGAATCCTTCAGGGTTCCGGGTAAAATCAACATAAACCCGTCTTCCTGCAGCAGTTTCCTCCTGGACCAGCAGATCAATCAGTGAGGAACCCTGGTTTTCCACATTCTTTGGATCGAACGGCCACTGGTAACCTTTCAGGAAGATGGTGGTATAGAGGGTTTCCTGATCGGGAAAATGATCGTTCAGGAATTCCCGCTCATCATTTCCATTCTGATCTGCTGAATAATACCTCGGAACTACCTGTTGATAGGAGCCCGAGAGGTTCCAACGGAATTTCACCGATGCGATGCCAAACTGCGAGATGCTCAGATTCTGTGCTTTTGCCCCAATCTTCAGTGCCATCCCAATGGATCCGGTCTGGCTTTCGGGATAGACCGAATGATGGTAGATCCCGGCGGGACCACCCGTGGCCAGGATCACGTTAACGGCATTATACACGACCATTCCGTTCCCTGGTTCCGCTGTTTTAGCGGCATCGATCCCGATGGCCCCGGCAATTGCCTTGCCTTCAGGAGTTTGCCGGGTAAGCAATTCAATAATCATGATCCCGTCGTGCACCGGGATGCCGTATTCCTTGACCTTGCGGGCCAGGCATTCGAACATCAGGTGCGAAGTGAGCGGTCCGGCTGATGTGGCGCGGGCTCGCGGATCATGATCGGTTTTATATCCGGGATAAGATCCGTATTGATTGTGCGGGAAAGGCACGCCCAACCGCACCAGGTTATAGTGTGCTTGCAGTGAATGTTGCGCCTCGCACAGGGCAATATCGCCATGCATGGCACCGCCCCGGCTCAGATCGGTCGCCATCTCAAACGCGGAATCCGCCACAGCCGGATCCAGCGACATTTTATAGTAAGTCTGCTTATCCGACCCGGTATTGTTGGAAGTACCGCCGCCCCACTGTTCCGTAGCGATAACGATATCCCGCACCCCCGATTCCCACAGGCAGAGCGCAGCATTCAGCGCGGCGGCTCCGGAGCCGATGATGAGGGTACCTATCGAGTACTGCGGGATGAAACCCCCAGACTGAAGTCTGGGGTTAGTTATAAGCTCCTGCTTAACTTCAAGGCCCTTAATACTTTCAGCTTCTTTCTTTGCCTCTTGCCCTCCTGCCTTCCTGCCCTCCTGCCCTTTCTTGCTGTAAATCTCATCTCTTACTGCACACCCCGTCGGCACCCCTAACCTCATGAACTCGGTGCACTTCGAACAGGATACACAGGTCTTCTTCGGATCAAGTATTCTCTTCTCCATCAGGTCCTTAGGAGCATCGGGATAGGCGAAGGAGCTGCGGCCCAGACCAATGAAGGAGACTTTTTTCTGATCGAGTACGCCGGAGCCAACATTCGGGTAAAACTGACGCAGCCAGGAATAACCCGATCCCACGAAATTCAAATCGGGGAAGGTTTGTTGTAACTCTCCGGTGATCTTGATAAGCCGGGCTATCCCTTCGAGCGGATGCTCTTCGGGTGGCGGAGCGTTGAAAACACCGCGGTCATGGGGCCGGCCGATATGGGCGGCATGACACGGCACTCCCGCCGTGATATTCCAGAGTGGCACTATGGGAGAAAACCTGGCGATCAGCCTTTTAACTTCAGTCAGGTCGATCTCCATCGATCCGTCGGACTTCATCCCGAATCCATGCGGATAGGGAATCAGATCGGTACCGCTCAATCTGACAGCTTTCACCAATGAGGTCGGGGTTTTCAGCACATCGGCAAGAAACCGCGTCCTCCCCTCGAACGACCCGCCATAGCGGCTGTCGTTACGATCGTAGGCATACAACATTTCATGCAACAGGTACCCATGACAAGCCTTGACGTCCACCGCATCAAACCCGGCCTGTTCGGCCAGTCCGATGGCAGTTATGTAGGCAGCTTTGATTAAGTCGAGTTCGGAGTCTGAATAGAATGCTGGTTGTCGGTTATCGGTTGTCGGTTGTCGGTTATCCAAATAGGGGTTCTCCGAAAAGATCTTCGGCTGCATATCTCCGCCGGGCTTGGCATATCGCCCGGAATGGGTCAATTGCAGCACCAGGAACGGCCGGTGCTTTTTGCCGTAAGTTTCTTCAGCGATTTTCCGGATATGATCGGTTAATTTCCTGAATTGCTGAACGGTATCTTTGGTGATCATCATCTGGTGCGGGTTGGATCGTCCGTCGGGCACAACGCTGCATGCTTCGAACCAGATCATCCCGCTGCCGCCTGCCGCATACCGTCCATATCGCCGGAACGCCAGTTCACCCGGCATTCCGTTCTCATCGGAATCAAACCCCTCCATGGGCTGAACGGTCAGCCGGTTGGGCACTTGGATACCCTGAATAACAGCCGGTTGCAACAACGCCTCAATCGAATCCGACCAGGGCAGGTCGATGCCCAGCTCCTTTGCTTTGGTTATCAGCTCAGAAGCTGACTTATACCGGAATTTTTCGTGTTTAGGCATTTTGTCCCACCGGCTCCCGCTCTTCTAAAATCTTTATAAAATCGCCCAATGCACAGATCATGACATCTTTTCTGATTCTGAAAGACTCTCCCGAAGGAACAATAATGTAATTCGATCGGGTTTTCAGGTCATCGATGGCCGTTACAAAACTTCTGGTTAATGCTGGGGAAGAGGATAATTTGATTTCGATGCACATCTCAGGGTTTATACCGGTTCCCAAAACCAGATCGGCTTCAATTCCGGTATGAGTCCGGTAGTACCAGTAATTCCATTTCCGGCGGATCAACGGTATGAGCTGAGAAATGACAAACGTTTCCCAGGAATTTCCGGCAAAAGGTGTGCCCATCAGTTGATCGCGATTTCTCAGGCCCAGTAACCGGTGTAAGATCCCCATATCACTGATATAAACTTTCTTTGATTTCACCAATCGCTTGCCGATATTGACATAAAAAGGATCAATCCTGAAAATCATAAACGCCCCTTCAAGGTAGTCAAGATAGCTATTTACCGTGTGGCTGGTAATTCCCAAAGAGCGGCCAATTGAGGAGGAATTCAGTAAATTGGCCGATTGGTAAGCCAGCATCTCCCATAACTGTCGCACTTGCCGTGGCGCTGCTTTTAATCCCAATAGTGGCAAATCCCTTTCAATATAGGTGTAGATAAAATTGTCCAGCCAATCCTGCCTGAAAACCGGGTCGGAATCTAGCACCACCGGTGGGAATCCGCCCCAGAAAAAGAGGTCATTCAGCTCAATTTTATTGGAAACCTCCGGAAAAATAAAGGGGAACAGACTAAGAAAATAGATCCTGCCGGCTAAAGTTTCGGATGACGAGAGAATGATATCCGGGCTGGCGGATCCGAGAATAAGAAATCTGCCCGGTTCACGCTGTGCGTCGATTTCAGCCCTCATTTGAGGTATCAACTCCGGGTATCGCTGAATTTCATCCAATACGATCAAACGATTCCGGTTATCCGCAAAAAACAGTCCCGGATCGCTGATCCTTCGTTGGTCCTCAACCTTTTCAAGATCCAGGTAAACCGCTTTACGCTCCAGGTTCTGACAAACCATTTTTGCCAGGGTGGTTTTTCCGCACTGCCTTGGACCGGTAATGCAAACAACCGGAAATTTCGTTAAAGCATGGATAAGCTCCTGTTCTGACCGTCGTTGAATCATGATATGAGATTTATCTCAATCCAAAGATAAGCAATAACATTGAAAAATTGAAATTGAAATTCAATTTTTCACGAAATTGATTTTGGCTTCCTGTATTGCCTGGGTATTTGTCTAAGCAGCAACCATTTCCAGACCGGAATAACCTGAATTTCAAATCCCTCTATTTGAATATGATCCTCCTGGTCTTGGGTCAGAACATTTAGATATGGTTTGCAACTCATCAAAAAAGAAATATTTATATCAATATATTTCATTAGTTATGTAATATTTTATTTTTCAGAAAATAAATATCACCTGCCAACCGCTGTTCGCATACCCCCGCCCAATCTTTCCGGTCCAATATCGCCAACGTCCCCGCATCCATCTTTTGCTTTGTTTTCTGAGACAGGACGATAAGTTTCTGCATTTCCTCATCGGTGAGATCCGGTAATTCCTTCCTGAATTCGGGATTGTATACCGGGATATCAAAATCACCGCCATGATCTTCAATATTCAGGTTAAGAGGATAGTTAAGAGACGATAAGAGAGTAAAGATAGAATCGAAATCGATAATACCCTCACCAAATGGTGCCGTGAACGAATTAAACCCGCAACCTGCAACCTGCAACCCGCCATCCTTGATGTGCGTGGAAACTACCCACGGCAGCACCCGTTTGGTGGCCATTACAGGATCTTCGAGCATCGTAAGCAGGTTCATGGTATCCAGACAAATACCTAACCATTCACCCGGTTTTGCCCCGCAGGCTTCAAAAACCCGCAGCAGCTCGAAAGTGGTGAACTCAAAATGAGTTTCGATGGCTAAAATCACGTTATGATCCATCAGCATCTGCTTTTGGGCAGATAAGGTCACAACCATTTCTTCCAGTAACTGTTGGGTAGGAAGCGATGTCGGGTTCCAGCGCATCAATCCCCCGGAGCATGACCTTATGATATGGGTTCCGAGTTTTGCTGCCTCTTTTGCAACCGTCCGGTTATGATTAAACAGATCCTTCTTTTCCCAGGTGGTCAGATCGCGCGGAATGTGCTGTCCCCCGCCCCACTCCAGGTACATATTATTCTCCCCGGCAAAATCCTTTATCTGAAGAAGATGATAACAATCGAGCTTCCCGCGCTGCAACTCACCCAACCCTGAAAATGCCACCCCCTCAGCCCCGTGATCCAGTGCCCACTGCATCGTTTCCATCGGATCGAGACCGAGCGGGAACAGTCCGTAATTATCAATCCCTACTTTAAACATCAGACTATTAATAAATTGGCATACCTGCCATGCGTTCGATGTAATTATGATCGATGTATGGATCGTCGTCGAAATGAGCCTTCATCAGTTCGATCCGCTTAACCAGCAGTTCGGGCAGATTAACTCCATACATCAGCGGGGTTTCCCCCTTGTCTGTCAGGGCAATGAACTCGACTCCGGTTCTGAATAGTCTGATCAACTCCTCAGAATTGGCGATCTCGGTCTTCATCATCTCCTGAACGGCAGACTTATACCGCTGTTTATCAGCAGGATCCGAAGCGTTCATAAATCCGTACACCGAATCCACCCAGACCGCGATATTTCGCTGCGTAGTGATCCAGCAGCGGAGAGCTTTCAGACGAATGAGTTGATCAGCGAAGATCCTGGCTGTATCTTTCCGGCCTTCGAGCATACGGATGGCTTCATCCAGTTTCGGCAACACATTCCTGTCGATCCGTTCTACATCCACCCGGCACCTTTCGGGCGTGGTTAGCGTAAACAGCACGTCCTTACTGAGATCCACGTTATTCGGATTGTGCGGTATGGTGCACATGAAATCCTCATAGAAATCGCGCTCAATTTGCGGAATCTTTTCGATATCGGGCACAAACGGCCGCACCCACAGTCGGTACCAGGTGAATCCGATCGTTGAATAGAGCGATGAGATATTCGGAAAACCGAGGATGCCGGCTTCAGCCAGTTCCCAGGCTTTCAGTAGGGTCGGATAATCGTCTCCGTCAATGTGTTTCCGCGCGTATGATTCCAGCACTTCTTCTACCGGCCGGCCGGGATAAATCTGGAAATTGCGAAGAATTTCATGATTGATATTGAACGGAACCTTTTCCGGTGGGAACGTTCCGCCCATGTGAGCCAGATAGTTGACGCCATTTTTATGCAGAGTTTCGAGCCGCTTACGAGTGAGCTTCGGATAAGGGATTCCCATCAGCGGGGCAAACATCGTCTGGGGACCGTAAGCATAGTAGAATGACACCTGTGACCCGGTTTCCTGGATGCCCTGGAAGATCGGCTTTTCACGTTCGTCAAAATCCTGCTGGAACACGCATCCGGCGTTGATATCCTTCCGGTCAGGGTACAACGGGTGACTGTACGGCATATCCCAGCCGCGCTGGATCAGGGAAGCAGTCTCGATATCCAGTTTGCCTTTCAGTCCGTTTATGATGATATCATGCTCACCGTAAAACGATTCCATCCGGGTGATGACCCGGAAATCCGGATTGAGTTCCGTTGCGGCATCTTTCAGTACCCCAAAGAATCTCAGGGCATTATCTCCGGCGAGTTTCGCGATCTCGGCATCATCTTTCCACTCCCTCACCAGGTAGGCACCCCCATTCCGGCCCACATACAACGATTTGGTATGCTCAAACCCGGCACCGCTGTCGTTGGTCCAGATATTCAGGAAGCCCAGGTCAGGTACCTCCTTCATCAGCTTTTGGATCATCTCGGCATAATGTGCCAGTACTTTCGGATGGGTGATGGTCATATTGTACCGCGGCCGGAAGCTCCGGAACGGATGGTCCACGCGGGCACCGCGCAGCATCGGGTATTTGTTGAAGAACTCCTCGGGTACAGCCCGGGGCTCAAAACTGAGCATGCCGGGAACCAGTCCGTATTTCCGGGCCAGAGTGGCATTTTCTTTCAGATAATTGAGGTTGGCCGAGAGGTAATAATAGGGGTAGATCCCTTTGTTCAGGCTGCTGTATACAAACTGGTCGAGGGCCGGACAATAAGTGTAGAACATCGGGTATACTTCGCCTTTCGGACCGGTCTCGATACCCATTGGTGAGCCCAGACCGTTCACCTCCACATGCGTAAACCCATTGCGGGCCAGCTCTTTCATGTAGCTCTCACGATCCAGCCCCTGCGTGATGCGGCCCTCCTGTGTGAGGAAATAATCATAGGCCACCCGATGAGTTTTAAATGAAAGTTCAAAGATCCGGCCGTTGATATAAGGACCGGCATCTTCATTAATCAGATCCGATAATAAATACTGAACGAATCCGAAGAGGTAATACTGATGTGAAGCAACCAGGCATCCAGTGCCGGTTTTATCAATTTTCAGAAAGATGAACTGGTCGGGAAGCGTTTGAGGTAATCCATGGATAGATTCTTTTGGGGTGGATGCAGTCAGGCACACAACCATAAATATTCCTTTCCCGTTTCCAATGAATTTCAAAAATTCTTCCTGTACTAAACTAACAACCTCAGGTGAATTCTTTAATGTCTCGATCTTCTTGATCCTGTTTAACGCTTCCTTTAGGTTCATATTAGATTTTGTTTTCTCTGTGGCTCTCTGTGGTCCTCCGTGTAACTCTGTGTGATAAAAGAAATTACACAGAG
>JBBAAF010000114.1:0-12896 GCA_041658425.1 Bacteroidales bacterium
AAGCGTTTAATCCAACAGCTTTAATCGATTTTCAAAAAAAGCATAACGAAAAGAAAATCAGCAAACTAAAGAAAATAATCGCTAAACTTGAGGCAGCTTGACAAAAGAGGTTATATAAGAGACGGATAATTATCCGTCTCTACCTCTAACGACAGCTTGATCTGGTAATGCAGCCTCCGGAAGTTAAGTCCTCCATTCTGGCCAGCCGGGCAGGTGGCAGCGCAGGATCCGCAGCTGATACAGGCACTCCATGCACCCACCGCTTCGGCAAGTTCACAGGCCAGGGAAGTGTCGGCATGATCCAGATCAATCTGGCGTCCTGCATGCATCTCGAATCCAAAATTTTTTTTACCAACCATTCCAGTCTATCTGTCTTTTATATATTGCCAGGCTTCGAGTGCTGCTGAACGGCCCGAGGCAGTAGCCTCAGGGATACTCATCGGACCACCGCAGGCTCCTGCCGTAAAAATGCCGGGCTGCCCCGCCATCCTGCTCCCGGTAAAGGCATTAACCGGCTGATAAAATCCGGTTTCCTGATCGGTACATTGATGATTATCAATCTGAACCTGGGTACAGGAAGGAACCATCCCAACGAGAAGCACAAGCCAGTCAACCGTCAACTTCAAGGGCCGTGCCATCAGCGTATCCTCGGCTTTTAGTAATATTCTATGCTGCTGATTTTCTGATGCTTCCGACACCCTGCCCCGAATAAACTGCACTTTATATTTTTCCTGGGCCTCACGATAGAGCTCCTCATAACCGCTTCCGAAAGCCCGTATATCGATATAAAAATTAACCACCTTGCATGAAGGGAACAATTCCTTAATCTCGATGGCCTGCTTGATTCCCGTTATGCAGCATAAACGGCTGCAATAATTGATGCCAGCTTGCTGGTCGCGCGAGCCCACACAGTGCACAAATGCTATCGAAGCCGGATCAGCTCCCTCTTTGCGCAAATCTTCGGGATTGGTTTTGAGAATTTGTTCCAGATCGGGCGATGTAATCACATGATTATAGATACCGTAACCGAACTCCTCCTTCAAACGGGCATCGAAAAAATCAAAGCCGGTTGCAACAATTACAGAGTCAGCATTACCGACAATCTCATTATCTGACAGCAATATCAGTTGTCGGTTATCGGTTTCGATCCGGTTAACCGCAGTGCCAAAATGCTTTTTTATCTCGATGGCCTCCGTGCGTCCCTCAAAATCCGCAAGAATCTGTTCGGCGCTGGACCTATCCGGAAACAATTGATGATAATCATTCAATTTACCTCCCGGCCGATTCTCTTTATCATACCAGTCCACTTCCATACCCATAGCGGCTGCTGAAATAGCCGCCGCAGCGCCTGCCGGCCCCGCTCCGATCACCGCGATTCGATGTTTTTTTCCGTCTAACATACCTGTTGGTTAATCATTTCCGGGTTTCCAATCAGATTCCCTTGGCGGTCGGTGTACTTCAGGTCAGGATCATACTCAATTCCGATTTTATCAAGCAATTCCTCAACCGGCACCTGGTGCGTTTGCAAGCCGATTTCCCAGGGATCATATCCGAGGACAATCCCGGCTAACTCTTCATGGGTAACAACAGGGATTTTCCTGCCGTTCTGTCCATAAACCGATCCTTCCGTTTCCTCAAGCGTGTATTGCCAGCGATCGAGAAACATGGCGCAGCCCGGACAATTGGCCACAATCAGATCAGGCTCATAAGGTTGCATCGACTCAAGCTTGATTTTCGATTGGGAGATAGAATAACCCCGGTTAGTCTGAACCATATAATGGCGGAATCCAAAACCGCAACAATGGCGCCTTTCGGGATAATCAACCGTACTGCCACCCCAGGCAGTAATCAGTCCGGTTAGCACCTGCGGAAATTCAGACCCTCCAACGCCCCTTTCCGGGAAAGTTTTGGCATAATGGCACCCGATGTGATCAACAATTTTCAATGGTTCACCGGTTTCCCTGTTCACCAGTTGATATTTAGCAATTGCAGCTATCTCATTCCGGTACTTATACAGGATATCCGAAGCATGAACCATATTTCCGGGCTCATCAAAAACCCGTCCGGTGGCCTCAGCCAGGTATCCTGCGATCTTTTTCTTAAGTTCCGGCTGATGCTTCCACAAGTCGAGGATCTCGGAATAAAGCCCAAAAGAGGTGACACATGATACCACCAGGTTTTGGTACCCTTTCTCCTTCATCAGGGCGAACTGCCTGGCTACCACAGTCATGGTAGTTTCGAGCGGCACAATATCAGTATGGTAACCAATACCGGTACAGGTGGTATGATCGGCATCCTCAAAAACTACTTTTCCAAGTTTGTTCCGCAGGATATCGATAAACAGATTCTCCGCACCCGGAAAAAAATTCTGCCGGATACAACTCCTGACATAGAAGTAGTTATCCTCTGCTATATCCTTCTGATAATCTTTCCAGTAATTTTTCATTTTGCAGATTCATCTTCAATTGTCTTCCACAGTCTCTTACATCCGGTAACCTCAAAAATTCTGTCGAGATCTCCCAGGGCTTCCGGACTGATTTTACGAAGCAAACCCGGGCCGGACTTATCATAACCTTCATCAAAACGTCCATAAACCCGATTGGCGTTGTTTGACATCCAGGCCCATACAGGTCCCTGCTCCGGATGCATTTCCGGATCAACGCGAGTCGGATGAACGCAATAGCCGGTTTCGAGGATGTTGTGACCGATTGAGCGTTTAATTGCCAATTGCTGCCGGCCTAAAGCAGAATGGACAAACAGACCGGTGTTGATCGACACTGCCCTTAGAATCTGGATCAACGCGCCCGGAATATTGCCGCGGGGGCAGCGCGGCTTGCAACTCATACATTGTCCGCAATACCAGATCAGATCTGAACTGAGCATGTCGGTCAAAGTCTCTTCATCACCTTCTCTCACCAGATTCACGATCACCCTCGGATCATAGTCGTAATAACCTGCAGCAGGGCAAATTGCAGTGCAAACCCCGCAATTCATGCATGACCGGCAAGCCTCGGTATAACGTGGGTCTGCCTGAATCCGGGTGTATATATCCAGTGTGTTCATCAGCTAACAAAACTACGTCACTGATATTGTTTCCGGTAGAGAAGGAATACTGAATCGGAAAGGTATAAATACGTAGGGGCGCATAATTGCGTCCAATATTTGCGTCCATTTCATCATCATTCACCGTTGCCGTAGGGACGCATATTTGCGTCCAATATTTACGTCCATTGAACATCATTCACCCGTGGATCGAACATGGACGCAATTGTGGACGCAATTGTGGACGCAATTGTGGACGCAATTGTGGACGCAAATATGCGTCCCTACACGGCGTCACCGGGGGGGACGGGATGTGGACGCAAGTATGCGTCCCTACGACGGTCATTTGGGTTTTAACCGAAAAACACCGCAATAAATTTCCATTTACCCGATCCCCTTGCATCTATATCCATAAAATAAAATCGATAACCATGAATGATTTAGGCATCAACAATAACGGGCGGCAATCAACCAGATTATCGTCGTGGGACTATGGGTCAAATGGCAAATATTTTGTAACGATTTGCACAGATCAAAAGGTCCCTTACTTCGGCCAAATAAATAATTCAAGCCTAGTGAGTGCAGAGATAGGCGATTATGCCATTAAATGCTGGGAATCAATACCTGAGCATTACCCGTTTGTTGAACTGGACTCATTTATTCTGATGCCGGATCATCTGCATGGAATTCTTTGTTTTGGCAAGAAAATACGATCGGATTGGAATCCTAACCAATTTGGACCACAAATTCAAAACCTCTCAGCCGTAATCCGGGGCTTTAAAAGCGCAGTTACATCGTTCGCAAAAACTCATTTCATTGAATTTCATTGGCAACCACGCTATTTCGACCGAATCATTCGAAACGACAAGGAATTAGTCCAAATTCGGGAATATATCCGGGATAACCCGGGAAAATGGAATCAAAGGGTGCCGTAGGGACGCATATTTGCGTCCATCGCCCAATCATCCACCGCGGTGTAGGGACGCATATTTGCGTCCATCGCCCATACATTACCGCGGCCACCCGTAGGGACGCATATTTGCGTCCATTGGCCAATCATTAACGATGGTTTCACCTGGCGATATGGGATGTGGACGCAAATATGCGTCCCTACATGGCGTTAACGGGGGGGATGGGAATGGACGCAATTATGCGTCCCTACATGGTCATTGGCCAGGGTCCGTTAGAGTTCAACCAATTTCTCTTTTATTGCGTATACCACAAGGCTGGCGGTATTGCGGCAGCCGGTCTTTAACAGAATATTTGCACGATGGCTGTCGACTGTACGTTTGCTCAGGCATAAAGAATCAGCAATCTCCTGTGTCGACATCCCTTTGCAGATCAAGAGGATGATTTCTTTTTCGCGATCAGATAACGGGGAATCCGGAGTCAATTCCTCGGGAGAATTCTTCAGGGAATTTACCAGGTTCATTAAAAGTTCCCGCGAAAAATAGTTACCTCCCTCCATAACCGTTTCGAGTGCCATTTTGACTTCAGTGAAATCAGAGTTCTTCAGTAAAAATCCTTTAACGCCTGCATCAACCATTTTAAAGTAATAGTCCTGTTCCCCAAACATGCTCAATGTAATTATCTTTAAATCAGGAAACTTCATTAATGCCAGCCTCGCAGCTTCGATTCCGTCCATTTCAGGCATTGCAATATCGAGCATAACAATATCAGGTTTGCTTTGGTCGAGCATATTCAGAAACTCAATACCATTGGAAGCCTCCCCCGCTACCTCAAAACGATTCAAAGTATCGATCAGCATCCGCAGGCCCTTCCTGAAAAGCTTGTGGTCATCCACCAGCATTACTTTGTATTTCATGACTTCTTATTTGCTTTTACCTTGATAAATACCCTGATACCCAATCCTGGTTTTGATTCGACAACCAGATCACCCTTCAGTGATTTGATCCTGGATTGAATGTTGGTCAATCCCGACCCATCCCGGTCTTTTTCTTTCATGGTACGGTCGGCTTCAAAACCGATCCCATTATCCTGAAATTCCAACAACAGCTCTCCGTTTTCATATCTCAGTGAAAGGCTGGCTTTTGTTGCCTGAGAATGTTGAATAGTATTGTGGATCAATTCACTGGAGATACGATAAATGACAACCTCAATATTCTCATCAAACCGCTCATTCTTCAGATTGGTTTGAAAGTCGATTTCCAGTTGACCGGTTTGGATGATTTTATGGACATAATTGGCCAAAGCCCTGATCAGCCCGAAATTAGCCAGCACATGCGGGCTGAGATGGTCGGAAATATCCTTCAGGCTTCGGATGGCCTCGTCAACCGTTTCGGTGGCATTGCGGATAATGGCAAGGCTTTGCTGATCGCGTGCAAGATGTTCAAGTGTTGAAACCGACATTTTTACGGCACTGAGAAGGGGGCCCATTCCATCGTGCAAATCCTTTGCAATCCGGGTGCGCTCAGCTTCTTCGGTCTGGATTATCGCAGTCAAAAAGCGCCTCTCTGTTTTTCTCCTTTCGATCTCCACCTTCTTCATATAATTAAAAATCTGCTGAATTAAATAAACACCCGTAGCAAAAAAAACAGATGTTATTACGCCCATCCATATATACAGCTCCCGGAAATAATCGGGTTTGAAATCGCTGATAAAAGGAAGGAACTCGATAAACCGGAGGATTACCATCAACAAAAACCCAAACGTAATAAGGATCCACGACAGCGCGTATTTTGTAACGCTGAACAATTTAAGTGCGATCCCTGCTGCAATCAACTGCAGGATAATGGAGAGGGCAAGGAGAATCTTCAGCATGGCGAATCGGTTTAGTGACCAAAGGTAGTGAGATTCGAATTGAGAATTTTGAATTTTGAAGTTAAAGTTGGAAGTTAAGATATCATGCTGGTGATGGGTGATGTGTGCAGGTTGCAGGTTGCAATGGTTGTGGTGGTTGTTGTGATAGTTGTGATTGTTGCAGGGTATCGGTTGGTAGTTGTGAACTTAGACAAAGCGCCCTCTCTACCGGGAGCGTAGCTAGCGCCGGAGAGGGCTTGGAGTAGCGTAAAGGGGTCCCGGCATACCCAACTTGTAACTTGCAACCTGCAACCTGCAACAATCACTACTTTCACAACAACCACAACAACCATAACTGACAACCGGCAACCGACGACAAAAAAATCAAAAAATCGCAATCCCACTCCGTAAATCATCATTCTTTAAACCTAAATCTTAACTTTGCCTAAACTGAATTTGCTATGAAAAGGCATACCCTGTTTATCTCTTGCCTGGCGGCCTGTATTGTTTTCCTGATGTGGCAATCCTGCGCTAAGGAGAACCAGCCTCCTGTAGCTCAATTTACCACAGATCCGGTAACCGGAAATGATAAAACGATTTTCGTCATGGATGCTTCAGCCACCACTGACCCGGACGATAAGGCAGAAACACTGGTGGTTATCTGGGATTGGGAAGGAGACGGCATTTTTGACACACAATATGCAACCCGGAAAAAGGGTGATCACAAATACACCAAATCCGGCGACTATATGGTCACGTTGGTTGTGAAGGACCCTCGCGGACTGACTGACACCTTAAAAGTACCACTTGTTGTAAGCAGTTCAAACCTTCCGCCCGAGGCACCATTTAATCCGCAGCCGGCAGATGGAGCGGTCACCCTGACCGTTAATCCCTGGATGAAATGGAGCAGCAGCGATCCTGACGGGGATCCGATGTTTTTTACCTGTTTCTTCGGCAAAACCAATCCTCCGGTACAATTCATTGCCAGCCAGATGTTCGGGACTTTCAGCCCGGGCAAACTCGATTATGGCGCCAAATATTATTGGAGAATCAGAGTCCGGGATACCAAAGGGAATATCACTGAAGGTCCGGTGTGGAGCTTCTCAACATACGACCTTCATTTCGAAACCATCACGGATGCACGCGACGGGCAGACTTACCAGGCTATCCAGATGGGCAACACCTGGTGGATGGCTGAAAACCTACGCTACGATGCCGGAGAAGGGAGCTACTGTTATGAAAATAATGCAACGCGCTGCCAGAATTACGGAAAACTCTACACCTGGGAAGCAGCCAGGCGGTCATGCCCTGAAGGCTGGCACCTGCCATCGATGCAGGAATTCGAAACCATGATCAACTTAATCGGTGGACCGGAAATTGCCGGAGGTAAACTTAAGGATGTTGAGAGACTGCTTTGGAAGGAAGTCAATGTTGGAGCAACCAATGAAGTGGGATTCACTGCCTTGCCCGCAGGCCGCAGATATGATTCGGGATTATTTGCCGGCATTGGCTATTATGCCCAATTCTTCTCGTCGACCGAATACAACAGCCGCGAAGCCTATAACCTGACTATCGGTTATGACTATACCAACGCCTTTATTTACAACTATAAGAAGACTTACGCGATATCGGTGCGGTGCGTGAAGGATTGATCGTTAATCCTCGCTCCACTTTTTCAGCAGTCGCCTGTACGACGAAAACAAACGTGCCCTTGATATAAAGCCAACATATTGGCCATTGGAAAGTACGGGTATGTTAAAATCACTGGACTGATGAAATTTATGGGCAACATCTTCCATGCTTTCACCCGGTGAGATGGTAACCGGGGACTTAGCCATCAGATTGCGAATAAAAACCGTGTCATACAATTCAGTTTTGAACATAATTTCACGGACATTGTCCATATTCAAAGCACCATAATAATTATTCTCGTCATCCACAACCGGATAAATATTACGCCTCGAAACGGCAATCACCTTAACCATATCACCCAGAGTCGCATCAAGCTTAATCGGGGAAAAATTGGTTTCGATCAGCTTATCGACCTTCATCAATGATAACACAATTTTGTCCTTATCCTGCGTGAAAAGCTGCTTGCGACGTGCCAGATGGATATGATAAAATGAGACCGGCTGAAAAAACCGGATAGTGATATAGGACACGCCGGCAGTAATCATTAATGGTACAATGAGATTGTACGCCAGTGTAATTTCGGCTATCAGAAAAATACCGGTCAGAGGAGCGTGTAATACACCTGCAATCATCCCCGACATTCCTACCAATGCAAACAATACCAATGAAATATCCGCATCGAAGAAATAATTGTAAACAGAGCCAAACAATAATCCACCGGCCATACCGGTAAACAGGCTCGGTGCAATAATTCCACCAATACCTCCGGCCCCGATGGTCAGAGCAGTTGCCACAACCTTCATCAGCACCAGTAAAACAAGTATAAGGATGGTTATCCCTGCCTCGCCCGAAAAGGTATAATATCCGGATTTATCGAAAATGAACCCCAGGTCACCATTCAAAGCCCGGTTAATCGAATCATATCCTTCACCGTACAGGCTGGGAAACAGAAAGATCAGCAAACCCAATAGACCGGCAGCAACAAACCACCGGGTCCATTTCGACCGGATCTTTTTAAAAAGATCATCCACCCCGACAATGACTTTACTGAAATAGAGTGATATCAAGCCGGTGAAAACTCCGAGCAGGATAAAAAGCGGTACTTGTTTCAGCTGGAAAACCTCGGTGATTTTAAGGGAAAGGAGCACATCCTGCCCCAGAAAGAGATATGAGATAAGAGTTGCGCTAACGGAGGCAAGCAATAAAGGAACCAGCGATGAGAGGGTCAGATCGAGCATCAGCACCTCGATGGTAAAAATAATAGCTGCGATCGGTGCTTTGAAAAGGGATGCCAGTGCACCCGTAACTGCACAGCCAATCAGCAGAATAATCTGCCGGTAATTCAGGTGCAGCAACTGCCCCAGGTTAGAGCCAATAGCCCCCCCGGTCAGAATAGCCGGTCCCTCCAAACCTATGGAACCTCCGAAACCGGCCGTCAGTGTGCTGGTTAGGGCAGAGGAAAACATATGGTGGGGTTTGATTGCACCTTTCGTACCGGAAATGGCATGTAGGATGATAGGAATTCCCAAGCCGATCCTAACCTTCAGAACATAATGCACCAGTAAAACAACCAGTGCGACGCCCACAGCCGGATATACAAAGAACCAATAGTTATGCATTTCCGCTGAGAAACCATGAGTAAGCCGGGCTCGGATCAGGTAAACGGCATTCTTCATGATTACGGTGGCCAGACCCGATAATAAGCCAATCAGGACGGCAACAACCAGGAAAAAATTCCGGTTTGAAATGTTACGGATTCTCCAGCGCAAGAACCTGACCAACAGATTGTACCGTTTTTTATTTTTTGAACTCATACCTTCTTCAAGAAAGGTTTAAAGTTAACCATTGCGAATATAGGTTAACTTCTTTTAACCTTTTATTTTAAAAGGCTCGCCCTCCCAATTCCCCGGGAATCTTTATCTTTAGCGGTCCAAAAAATTAGTAATTCATTGGTTATGAAAAGAGATACTGCAATTTTTGACCTGATCCGGAAAGAAGAAGAAAGGCAGAAGAACGGAATTGAACTCATTGCCTCAGAAAACTTTGTAAGTTCACAGGTACTCGAAGCCATGGGCTCGGTACTGACAAACAAATATGCTGAAGGATACCCCGGGCACCGGTATTATGGCGGTTGTGAAGTAGTCGATGAAACCGAGCAGCTGGCCATCGACAGATTGAAACAATTGTACGATGCTGAATACGCCAATGTTCAGCCCCACTCGGGTGCTCAGGCCAATATGGCGGTTTTCCTCACGGTGCTCAAGCCCGGTGATACATTCATGGGGTTGGACCTATCGCATGGCGGGCATCTCTCGCACGGATCTCCGGTGAACAGTTCAGGCATACTCTATCGTCAGGTAGCATACGGAGTAAAAGAAGAAACCGGTCGCGTGGATTATGAAATGATGGAGGAGGTTGCGTTACGTGAAAAGCCAAAAATGATCATTGCAGGCGCATCGGCCTACTCCAGGGAATGGGATTATGAACGGATGCGTGCCATTGCCGACCGTATCGGCGCTATCCTGATGGTTGATATGGCTCACCCTGCCGGTCTTATAGCAGCCGGTTTACTGAACAATCCGGTGAAATATGCACATGTTGTAACCTCAACCACTCACAAAACCCTTCGGGGCCCGCGCGGCGGAATCATTCTGGTTGGTAAGGATTTTGATAACCCCTGGGGAATTGCCACAAAAAAAGGTGAAGTCCGCAAAATGTCCTCTCTCATAGATTCAGCTGTATTTCCGGGAATCCAGGGCGGTCCGCTCGAGCATATCATAGCTGCTAAGGCTGTTGCTTTTAGCGAAGCATTAAGTCCGGAATTCAGGGTTTATCAGCAGCAGGTTAAGAAAAATGCAGCCATAATGGCCGAAGCTTTTATCAGCAAAGGATATAAAGTGATCTCAGGAGGCACCGATAATCATAGCATGCTGATCGATCTGCGCACCAAGGTGCCCGAAATCACCGGAAAACAAGTTGAAAATGCATTGGTCAGGGCAGATATCACAGTCAATAAAAACATGGTTCCGTTCGACTCGCGCTCACCTTTCCAAACTTCCGGCCTTAGGGTTGGAACACCCGCAATCACTACACGCGGCTTGAAAGAAAAACATATGGAACCGATTGTTAGCCTCATCGACCGGGTTATTACCGACATTGCCAATGAAGACCTCATCCTGAAAACGAAGAAAGAGGTTAATGAGATGATGGGTGGATTGCCAATGTTTGCCGATTGATAAAAATAACGTAGAGACGCATGTCATGCGTCTCTACAAAATTGATAAACAACAATTATGAAAATCAAGGACTTAATTATTACAACGGGGATTGTGATCTTATCCTCTGTCAGTATCGTTTTGGTCATACGCAATCCAAAACCCAATGCCCGAAAAGATTACGAGAAATTCCTGGTATCCGAATATAAGGAACTGCCGGCAGGTGAACCGGCTGTCGAAAAGGGATCTGGCAAAGAAGAGATGGACCGTCCCGATGAGGCTGCTTTTGCTGAATATGTAAAAACCATGGATCCTGCTATTAAAGCCGTACCCAGCGAGCGCATCATCGCAGCCAATAAGGCCACAGATGCCCTCCGGAGCCTGAAATCCGGCATGGAACAAATTACCTGGACCACTCAGCCGACCAATATGGGCGGCCGTACACGCACGCTCATGTTTGATCCGAATGATCCGTCAGGGATGAAACTCTGGGCTGGCTGTGTCACCGGAGGGCTCTGGTATAACGATGACCCAACCGGAGGTGGGGAATGGACCCCGGTCAACGATTTTTGGTCCAATCTGTCAATCAGCTGTATGACTTATGATCCGAATAATAAGCAAACCTTTTATGTTGGAACCGGTGAGAGTCAGACTGCTCTGATCATTTACCGGGAATCATCAGGCCGGGGAACCGGCATCATGCGGTCGACCGACGGCGGTCAGACCTGGGCTCCCATGCCATCAACCCAAAACTGGCCTTATATAACAGACATTCTCATAAGGGATGAGGCCGGCGTCAGCATAATATATGCTGGAGTTGTTTCGGGTGTTTACAAAGGCATTGCCCATATGGCAATCCCTACCAACGGATTATACCGTTCAACCGATAATGGAGATACCTGGACCCAGGTGCTTCCGAATATCCCGGGTAAAAATTATTCTTATGCCCCTTCGGATATTGAAACCAATGCTGACGGATCAAAAATTTTTATCGGAACCACTTATGGGGTCAATACGGACGTGACGGATAATGACCGTTCAGGTGCTGCTTGTATTTTATCCTCCGATGACGGCCTTAACTGGACAGCGAACAATACCTACCAGCAGAGGATATTGGCAGAATCCGTTAATAAATATCCGGGAAGGGTTATGCTGAGTAGAGCCCCTTCAAACCCGAATATGGTTTTTGCTATTGTTGCCTCAGGGTATGTCAGGTCGGATAATTTTATCGGCTATGGCTGTCAGTTCCTTCTGAAAACCGCTGATAAGGGTACAACCTGGACCGAAATGAATTTCCCTGGAGGATTTGCCTCCCTGGCCTGGCATGCCTTTGTCATCACGGTTAGTCCGCTGAATCCCAACATCATCTGGGTTGGTGGACTGGATACCTGGAGAACCACTAATGGTGGCACTACCTGGACCAAGTTGTCCGACTGGTCCCAAATGTACGGCAACGGTGCCGATAATTATGTACATGCTGATATTCACGTTATTAAGTATAAGCCGGGATCTGACACAGAGCTCTTTATCTCTACCGATGGGGGGATCTTCAGTACACGGACAGCAAGTGCACCTGATGTCGGCATGAAATTCTTTGAGGTAGCCAATAATTACAGCACGCTTCAGTATTATTCCTGCGCTATGCATCCGGATGCCGGATCTATCCATTTCATGGGTGGTTTACAAGATAACGGGACCATGTTTTACAAACGCGGGAACACCCCGACCTTCCGCGATATGCTTTCCGGTGGCGATGGTGCACTCTGTTTTATCGACCAGAACGAACCATCTATTCAGATGACTACCCATTACCACAACAACATCTACCTTTATTCCGGAACCAAAGAAAACGACCCGCAGGGAGCAGGATACAAAGGGATAGGCACAGGCACATTCGTGAGCCCGATGGACTATGATTGGAAAAACAATATCCTTTTTGCCAACGGCGCCAATGAACAGCTCGACTACCTGAATACCTTCCACGTATTGAATGTTGCGGCAACCGGTATCACCGGAAGTAATACCGGCAAACTATTAGCCACCCATTCCCTGGTGCCCTATTCCAACATCAAGTGGTCGGAATGGTCACCGGTAAACCAACCTAATGTATTTATCGGAACGGAATCCGGGAAGCTCTTTAAATATGCCGATGCATCCCATACCGGGACCCTCACTGAAATAACCCCGGTTGAATTCCCAACCGCAAACATCTCCTGCATCGATATTGCAGGATCCGAAGATACTTTA
>JBBAAF010000115.1:0-12727 GCA_041658425.1 Bacteroidales bacterium
AGACGCATATTTGCGTCTTCTTCAGGGAGACGGAATTTTGTACATCCATCAGAATGGACGTAATTATGCGTCCCTACATTCGTGCCATGATAAGACGTTTTACAACCGCTATCGTACGAATACCCTGCCCCGAAATGGTGCATGGAATAACAACTGCAAACCTGGGCATGCCGGATTTCGGGAGGGCACTGGAGCAACATCAGCAGTATGTGGAGGCATTGGAGCAGTGCGGGTTACAGGTAAAGGTTTTAAAGAGTGACATCAGATTCCCTGATTCGACTTTTATCGAGGATGTTGCATTGTGTACTTCATCAGGCGCCGTAATTACTAATCCGGGGGCACCGGCACGGAGCCGGGCAACTGATTGGCATCCTGGAAAGGTATGGAATGAGCGGATCAATGGTTCCATTAAAAACAGTGCTTCATCTGAAAACCGGTGTTTCCTGGCTTGAGCAGAATAATCTGCTGGTGTGCGGAGAGTTTATCGATCATCCTGATTTTAAAAAGTTTAACCGCATAGAGGTGCCTGTTCACGAAGCCTATGCAGCCAATTCATTATGGATTAATGGGATAGTGCTTGTGCCAAAAGGCCATCCGGAAATTCATACGAAAATCGAAAAGGCCGGCTATCCGACAATCGAGATCGATGTATCTGAATTTCAGAAATTGGACGGGGGACTGAGCTGCCTGTCGCTGAGGTTTTAATTTGAATTTGAATATGTTACCTTTGTATGTAAATTACATCAATTATGAAAGCGATTATCATACTTGCCGGTATACTGCTGATTGTCGGAGGATCCTATTTCGTTTACGATGGATACCAGGTAAAGCAGACTGCAGCAGCCAAGGTTGAAAAAGAAGTTTCGACCGCCATCAGGGCGCTGACCGATAATTCGGTTAAAACCAAGACCAATGTGAATAATGAGTCGGCTATGAAAATGATCGGAGGAGGCGTTGCAGCAATTACTGGGATCGTGCTGGTTATAGGCGGGCTGAGGAGGAAAGGGACAAGACTGTAAGACTGTAAGAAAAGAAGACGATAAGACTTTAAGACTATAAGACGGGAAGACAGTAAGGAGAAAAATGAAGGAGCAGAAATTAGCGGCCATCAATGACCTGACTTCTCCGCTGTTCAGAATCATGGCGATTCAAAATGACCTTGAACCGCAGTGGAGGCAGTATGATAATAATATTTGTGCCTTTCATATCGGTAATGGCTTCATAATAAGCGTTGGCCATAATCTGAGACTCGAGGCAACCATGTTTAAGTCGATAACGGAAGACCGCTATCAATCTGAAATTATCCCTCATCTGAACCCTGTTGAACTGCAGCATTTTGAACAGATACTGGCCCCTGGCCCGGTTACAGGCAAGCGATACCTGAAGGTTAGTAATCAGAACGATGTGCCCGCTTTTGTTACTGAATTAAAGCGGATCAATTTTGATACCAGATGGGTGGCCATGTATCAAAAGCATATCGCTAAACCCTATCTGCTTATCCAGCAGAGGAGTCCGGTTTTCTACAAGGATCATGCGGTGCATGCTCAGTTTAATCCCTTGCTCACCTTTGTTGACCCCAATTCCAACCGACAGTCCTACCTGATCGAGACTGAACTGATCGAAGCCTGGTATGAGGATGATGTGGCTCTTTATAAGATTGTGAATACCCCTCAAAGCATCATTGATACTATTCCCCGGTTTGAGGTAGACAATGAAATTTACGATGTTACAAACGGTGACTATTTCTGTGTTCAAACTGCCCCATCCGACCTGAATCCGGGCAGAATGATCAATGAAGCGAATATTGAGGGCCTTGTTGATCAGTATACTCCCTTCAAGGATCGATTTGGAGGCAATTACAATCTTCAGGGGCTCCGATACCTGATTAAGGGTTATTTCAGGTTCGGTTCATCCGGCGCACCGTACATAAAATTTGACAAGGCAAGCCAAACCTTTAAGGTCAATGCGGTACAAAGTGAAGCATGCCCGATCCAGCTTGAGGTCAAGGGAAGCAGGATGGGTAACTTTCAGTTTATCAATGCAATAGCCACTCCGCTTGCCAATGTTATCGACCGGATCAACCTCCGGATGGTCAACGGGTAATTTTTTGTTGCCAATCCAATCCCTATATTTACCGCAAACAAAAGTGTGAATATGACAATGAAACTGAACTTCATTCTTGCTTTATTAGTTAGCCGGATACTTGTTGCGCCTGAGGCGCTGAATGCCCAAAAGAATATTACTTCAGCAGAAAAGAACTGGCCCCAATGGCGCGGACCGGCAGAAACCGGTGCAGCCCTTTATGGCAACCCTCCGGTTGAATTCAGCGAAACAAAAAATATCAAGTGGAAAACCGAGATTCCCGGTAAAGGTCATGCCACTCCTATTATCTGGGGTGATCAGATCATCGTGTTAACTGCGGTGGCGACGGATAAAAAGCCAGCTCAGGGGAAGGTTACACAAGAGGGCGGAAGAATGGGACCGCCATCCAGCGGAACCGAGTTCATTCATAAATTTCAGGTGATTTCGGTAGGCCGGAAAACCGGTAAGATACAATGGGAACGCACCGTGAAGGAAGAGATCCCTGTTGAACGCACACATACCCTGGGAAGCTGGGCCTCCAATTCTCCGGTTACCGATGGGGAAAATATTTATGCCTATTTTGGATCACGCGGATTGTTTTGCCTGGATTTTAAAGGGAACGTATTGTGGGATCGTGATTTCGGACAGATGGAAATCGTTATGAGTTTTGGAGAAGGCAGCTCCCCATCGATATACAAGGATAAGATCGTTGTGGTTTGGGATCATGAAGGCGCCTCATTTATCGCAGCATTGGATAAAATGACGGGAAAAGACGTCTGGAAGGTAGAACGGGATGAAATAACCTCATGGGCAAGCCCGCTGATCGTTGAAGTTAACGGAAAAGCCCAGGTGATCACCGCCGCCACCAATAAAGTTCGCAGCTATGATCTTGAAACAGGTCAGTTGATCTGGGAATGTACCGGGTTAACCAGAAACGTGATTCCGAATCCGGTTTGCGCGGATGGAATATTGTATGTGATGAGCGGATACCGCGGGAATGCCCTGATGGCCATCAATCTGGCAAAAGCAAAAGGAAATATTACCGACACCGATGTCATCCTTTGGAAATACATTCAGGACACTCCATATGCGCCAAGTCCGGTGGTAATGGACGGTAAACTCTATTTTCTGAAGGCAAATAATGGTACCATCACCTGCCTGGATGCCAAAGACGGTAAGGTCAATTATATCAATCAGCAACTCGAAGGAATTGTGAATATCTATTCATCCCCGACAGGTGCCGGCGGTCATCTATATATCGCGGCCGAAGGGATTGTTGATGTAATTAAGGCTGGTCCGTCATTTGCACTCCTATCTAGCAATAAGCTTGATGACACGTTTCATGCTTCACCGGTTGTGATAGGTAATGACCTCTATTTAAGAGGGTTCAAATACCTTTACAGCATCTCAGCGGAGTAAGACATCCCATCTGATTAAAGATTCTAAATTTGGACCATTAAAAAAGTGTTGATATGAAAATATTTCTTGGAGTGATTTTGACATTGATTGTTGTGGCTTTGGTTTTCAGATTAACCAAAAAAGAAGAAGCCCCGGTTAAAGATCTGCCTATTGTTGCTACTGCTATGCACAATGTTATAGTGGAGGAGGTTATCCAGGCAACCTCTTATACTTATTTGAGGGTGAAGGAGGACAAGGTTGATTACTGGATTGCAACAGTGAGAGAAGATATAGTAGTCGGGAGTAAATATTCGTTTGGAGATGCCCTGGAGATGACCAATTTTAAGAGCAAGGAACTCGACAGAACTTTTTCTACCATCTATTTTGTCAACGATAATGATGAACCGACAGGTAGTCAGCAGAATAGCATGATGGCCCCCTCCACGATGGGGCGGCCAAAAGTTGAACTGAAAACGGATGTTGTGATTCAACCATCCGAGGGTGGAATTTCCATTGCCGAATTATACAAAAACCGGAACAACTATGCCAATAAAAAAGTTCGGGTCAAGGGCAAAGTGGTAAAAGTGAATAGCGAGGTAATGGATAGGAACTGGGTTCATATTCAGGATGGAACAAATGATTCGGGGAATTTTGATCTGACTGTAACCACCCTTGAAATGGCAAAGATTGATGATGTTATCGAATTTGAAGGGACTATCATTTTAAACAAGGATTTTGGTGCCGGGTATACTTATGACGTGATCATGGAAGGTGGAGTTATTCATCGGTAAGTTTTTTCCCAGGATATGACATTCAAACCCCATGTTAGCTAAACTCCCGCGATACAGAACCTTACCGTCGATCATCGCCTTTACTTTAACCTGGCCTTTTACACCGAAAAGCTCTTCAACGCTGTACGGAAAGCTGATATAGGCTGCATCCATTCCTTTGTTCTGTTCGATGATCGCCTCAAACATTATTTTACGGTTATCGCTCACGGCAGTATGAAATTAGTTGCGCAGTTAGGTACCCACCCCCTTGCCCCCTCCCTGAAACAAGGAGGGGGAATGAGCACCTGCTTTCCCTCGGAGCGAAGCCCCTCCCTGAAACAGAAGGGGTTGGGGTGGGTACTTTGGTTTATTTGGCAGGTTCGAGGTACAGTCCCTTTCTGGAAAGCACATGATCCAGGTTAGCGACACCATACACTACAACAGCAGTGACAACTGATGTTTGATTCTGGTATTCCGGGATGCTTTTGTTGTACATATCCCGCTCGGTGTGCCAGATTTCTCCGTAGTTAAAGTCGTACCCTTTGGAATCAGCCGTGCCAAAACTAACGGTAGGTATCCCGTTCATTGCGAAGTAGGCATGGTCCGATCCGCCGGCACTGGTTGGCCGGGGCCTTGGTTCATCGGTTCGCTTAGTCAGGGTAAACGGAAAATCGGGATTGATGCTATTGAGCGGTTCACAGATTTTTACAAAATCATCATACATTGCTTCCGTCACATTCAGGCTGTTAGCCACTGTAGGACCCCCATCCCGGTTGAAATAGTTAGAGATATTGTCCCATTTTTTGATGTTTTTCTCTACCCAGCTTTTCGAGCCCAGCAGTCCGAATTCCTCACCCGCCCACAAACAAGCCAGGATGGTAAGCTTTGGTTTGCCGCCGGCAGCCATGATCAGGCCTGCAGCTTCCATGGTCGGGGTTGCGCCGGAGCCATCATCCACACCGCCGGATGTATACGACGGGGTGGCGAAATGCAGGTCCATTCCGTTTTCGCTCAGTAACCGGCCAAACCAGGGTCCGCGGTTGAATCCTACCGGAAGCACTCCTGCTTCATCCAGTTCAGTTTCCATTCCCCATTTTTTGAACTGCGCCACACACCACTCTGCTGCATTTTCATAGGCATCAGATCCTAATATCCTGCCGCCAAAGCGATTGCAAAGCACATCCAGGTGGTTCATAGTCTGATTATCAGTTTGACCGATCTCGATGATTTTATCGACGATCTTGTTTTTCTGAGCCTGTCTGCTGTTAATGGCGAGAATCATGCAAAGGGCAAAAGCCAGTAAATAAATCCGTTTCATTATATTTCTATTATTTTAGATTTCAGTTTAAGTTTAGTGTATCAGTTTGCAAGTTAATTTTATTGAGGAATAGTTGGCAAAGGGAATGCCGTAAAACATAATACGAACAGGTGAATTATGAACGAAGAAATCAGGACCAAAGGTTTGGATATCGAAGAAATCATGGAGCGGGCGCGGATATCGGGCGAGAAGTTCAGTACTTATTCGCAGGAACGTGTTGATCAGATAGTTAAAGCAGTTTACGAAGCGGGCTTTAACAACAGGATACATCTGGCAAAGATGGCCCATGAGGAGACGGGGATCGGTAAGTGGCAGGATAAGGTGTCGAAAAATGTAATCGCTACCCGATATGTTTATCAGGATATCAAGGATCTGAAAACTGCCGGGATTATCCGGGAAGATCCGGAAAGCGGGATAACTGAAGTGGCGAAACCCATCGGGCCGATCTTTGCGATGACCCCCATTACCAATCCTACATCTACAGCACTTTTCAAGATCCTGATCTCGATGAAAACCCGGAATCCGATCATCATACGGCCACACGGATCAGCAAAGAAGTGTACCTGCGAAGCAGCCCGGATCTGTTACGAAGCAGCCATTGAGGCCGGTGCCCCGGAAGATTGCATTCAGTGGATCAGGCGGTCGACACCCGAGGAGACGCTTGAAATGATGGGACATAAGCATGTAGCGCTTGTTCTGGCTACCGGATCAGTGAGCCTGGTAAAGTCGGCCTACAGCTCAGGAAATCCGGCTATCGGCGTTGGCCCGGGAAATGTGCCGGTATATATCGGACAAAGCGCCGACTTAGCCTTTGCCACTGAGCAGATTATCCTTTCAAAAACATTTGATAACGGTACCGTTTGCGCCAGTGAACAGTCGCTGGTTATTAAGTCCACCAGGGCTGATCAGCTGATCGCTGAATTCAAAAAACGAAAGGCCTATTTCCTGAATGATGCCGAGAAAAGGAGGCTGGAAGAGGTAGCTTTCAATAAGATACAGAAATCGATGAGCATCGATGTGATCGGTCAGCCGGCGCACAAAATTGCTGCCATGGCCGGGATTGATGTCCCGGAAGATACGTCGATTTTAATTGTCCGTTATGCCAATCATGAGGTGGGTATCAAATACCCCCTTTCGCTCGAGATCCTGGCTCCTATTCTGGCAATGTATGTGGTCGATGACTTTATTGAGGCCATCAATATGTGCAAGCGGATTGTCAGTTACGGTGGCATGGGGCACACCATCAGCATCTTTTCCAATGAGGAGGACAAAATCATGTACTTTGCCGAGGTAACCAATGCCGGAAGGCTGCTTGTCAACACCCCGGCCTCACAGGGAGCCCTGGGTGGTACCTACAACGGCTTGCAACCATCCCTGACCCTGGCAACCGGATCCGGAGGCAAGAATATCACAACCGATAATATCACGGCCAAGCATCTGCTGAATATCCAGCGGTTAGCCCGCCGCACCTTTATTCCCTGCAACCCTGATCTCACGGATATTTATCTGGATGAATCCATTGATGCACAGAGGATAGATGATGAGTGCGGGAGGTAAAGTACCCACCCCAACCCCTTCAGCATCGCACATGATGAAAAGTACAAAATCCCTTTGATCAAAAAGGCCATGCAAACGGCTGGCAGACTGAAACCGGAATATTTCCAGACCTGGGCCAACTATTATGTCAAATACATCCAGGCAATGGAAAAGGCTGGCGTGCCGGTGTGGGGACTGACGGTACAAAATGAGCCCATGGCCAGGCAGATCTGGGAAAGCTGTATGTTTACGGCAGAGGAGGAGCGCGACTTTATCAAGAATTATCTCGGGCCCACCCTGCACACCAACAAATTGGGCGGCAAGAAACTCATCGCCTGGGACCACAACCGCGACCTGTTGTTCCAAAGGGCCTCCACCCTGCTGAGCGATCCCGATGCAGCCAAATATATCTGGGGGATCGGATTTCATTGGTATGAAGTCTGGAATGGCGGCCGTCAGTATGAAAATGTTAAAAGGGTAGCCGAAGCCTTCCCGGAAACCAACCTGCTGCTGACCGAAGCCTGCAATTATCCCTTCAGCTGGCAGACTTTCGGCCAGTGGAAGTGGGGCGAACAATACGGCGAGAATATGATCCATGATTTCAACAATGGCGCCGTTGCCTGGACCGACTGGAACATTCTGCTGGATGAGACCGGCGGACCGAACCATGTCAATGGATTCTGCTTTGCCCCCATCCATGCCAAAACACAGGAAGGGACCCTCCATTACATGAACTCCTATTACTACATCGGCCAATTCTCGAAATTCATCCGGCCAGGCGCCAGGCGGATTGTCAGTTCATCCAGCCGGGTACAGCTGCTGACTACGGCCTTTCTGAACCCCGACGGCAAGCTGGCCATAGTGGTCATGAATCCGACAAACGAAAGGTTCCCTTACCGGATGTACATCGGCAACCAGGCGGTCGTTACAACGAGTCTGCCGCATTCTATCCAGACCCTCGTGATTCAGTAAATAATCCTGTCATCCCTAACTTCTTTCGATTTGCTGATCAGAAAAAATAAATAGAAGCTTTTGGAAATCGGTAGCATTTAATTCACCTCCAAACACTTCTATTAATGATAGCAATATTTTGTGTCGGTAAAACATTCTTAATGAGTGCTAAAGAAAAAACAATTAGATTCCCCAGATAAAATATGTTGACAATCCATTGACTGTTAGGTTACTTGTGATCATTTTGAAAATGACATTCATTAAAGTTTTTACGAGTAACGATTTTGTATGCAATAAGATAGATAGGCTGCCAAATTAATGGGCAAATGCAAAGATTTTGAATTTTCATCCACCAAATCGATCCAAGATTTTAAGCGATTATCCGAAGCAATCTCCCAGTAAGTGGAAAGTTCTTCATTCGACATGTTTTCCAACATGGATAAAATTTCATTGATGCAGTTCTTCATCTTTATAATAATCTTGGGTATTCCCGTATATGTCTTGCCATTCCATGAAATCTGCCCCTGCCCACCAGAAGTATACATATCACGGATATTTGGGCATACAACCCCACAGGAATTAACTAACCAAACCGCAAGTCGGTTAAATTTGTCGTTGCGTTTGGAAAAAATCTCTGGAAAAAGAATCATACCCTTTAACTTTAATTCCTTTTTTTTATCGGCGGATAAATTATTCCAAAGTTGAATGATCATTCCGGTCGATTTTGATTCATCCTGATCAATCCACCACACTTCTTCACCGGGTCTGAGGAATTTTCGATAATACTCTATTATTGACTTAACCGGATTGTTGGACAATCGTAGAGTATCGTAATCAATGTTTAGTTTGTCGAATATCGTTTGACCTTCGGCCAAATCCATATTAATGAGATACCTTGGCGAATGAGTAACCACGACTTCAGACAAACATTCCTCATAAGGTCTACATTTAAACTCGACTGGATTAAACAATTTACCAAAAAGAATGAAAATTCGTTCAATGCCCTCAACCCGAGTTCCTTCAAGAACGGAATTTCCGGTAGTTGTCCAATGATTTTGAGTCGTGGTCTTAACCTCAACACCGTAAAATTTCTTGGCAATGATATCTGGAAAGCGTTGTCCTGATATTAACTCGATCGAGTTTTCAAAAGGTGTTCCAATTGCCAGTTCAGACATAATGCCAGCAACAGCACTTTCCAATTTCGTACCTTTCAACTCAAGATAATTGGATTGATGATGTCGGGCATCAAATTCCAAATTCGAAACAGTATCAGCCAACAGTTGTTGAAACGATTTCTTTGGTGGTTCTGGATTTATTGATATTACCATGGTTAGACTCCTTAAAATATTTACTCCAGACTTTTTCTATTCTTTTAGCAATATGGTAAGCTAAAAGCGGTGGGACAGCATTACCAATAAGTTTATATGCAGAAGAAGGACTAATAAAAAAATTTGCTTTGCCGGAAGGAATAACAAATTCATAATCCGGTGGAAATGTTTGAATTAATGCGCATTCTCTTGGTGTAAGCCTGCGTTCTCGTAACCCCAACTTTTCAATCTCAACTGAAATCTTACCACCATTCATTTTTGATAAGCGACGAAATTCAATATTACCATGATGTTCAGATCTTATTGTTGGTCCGATACTATCGAGGTTAATCTCCGTTTGTCCTTGGCAATGCTTACCCATGAACTTCGCTTTCGAATAATACTTTTGAGAAGGGTCACTGGATGATTCTGGCTCTTGTAATCCCTCGAACATGGTACGAAGTTTAACCGGGGCTTTTAAATTTGAACCAATGGCTTTAAAAGAATGAGTAGAAGACGGATATGGATAGTATTCCTTAATTATATCATCATTCGACAATTCTTTCAATGCCTCAGGTAGCAATGCAGATTTTTTAATCCCAATAAAAATTACCCTTTCTCGAGATTGTGGAACACCAAAATCAGCAGCATGCAGAACCATTGGGTTAAGGACAAGATACCCATTCTCGTTGGCTTTTGCGAAGTCATTCTGAATGATTTCTTTGACGTTTGCAAGGTTTACAAGCCCTTTCACATTCTCAGCTATAAAAATTTTGGGTTTTGTTATTTCAACCACTTCTTTTAACCACATATATAATTGGCCACGAGTCTCATAAGTGGCTACATCGGTCCTCGCAATCTTGCCTAAATGATCCTTATGGGAATTAAACCCATTTCGCAATCCCGAAAGGCTGAAGTCTTGACAAGGGAAACCGCCCGTAACAATATCAACTTGATCGGGGAAAATCTTTACACCAAGTTTATGGAGTTTCACTAAGTCAACAATACTGTTAACATGATAGATTTCAGAGGGATATCCTTTTTTTCTAAAATATGAAACCCATGCTTTTTGAGCTTCCTCAAGGATGTCGTTGGCGAAAACTGTCTGAAACTTGGTTGGATTTAGAAGTACATGATGTTCATCGACTTTTCGCTGAATGAAATCGGGATTAAGAACCTCGTTTACCGAATCTTCATGGACGATAAAGTTCCCCTCAAAACCCAAGTCCATACCACCGCAACCAGAAAAAAGTGAGAGTACCTTAAGAGGCTTAGCAGGGTTTATGTCAGGTAAAATTTCATAACTCATACTAAGTTGCTGTTCTTCATAATCGTCAGTAGGTTGTTGTTTATTATAATAAGCGCATTTTGAATTCAATGGACATTCAACACATTTTGGTTTGGTTGACTTGCAAATCAAGGCTGCGAAATCAAGAATTGACCAATTCAATTCCTTACAAGCTCTTACGTTAAGCACATTTTTTGCGAAATTCTGAAGTTCTTTGTCTAATCTCACGTCCTTTGCTTCTCTTGGGAAAAAAAATCTGGTCAGTACCCTAGCCATATTGACATCAAGTAAAGCGGAACGGTTTTTAAAGACAAACAATTCATAAGCATTTGAAACATAGAGCGTGTTAAAGTTTGATTCATGCAATTCATTTAGGTTTCTAGGCAAGATCCCATTGCGCTTAACTAAATCCTGAATAATTCTGTGAATTCGTTTAGCGCGATGCTTGTATAACCCTAAAGGGTGCAAGATTTCTTCCAGTTCCTGGATATTAGTGGAACAAAGGGCTTCCCAATCAGGGAATCTCATAAAGAATATGCTAAAAAATTTAGCTACAGTTTGCGCCTTGGTCTTTTGCAGTAATATCTCGCTAAGTATAATCTCATACGCTGTCACAGTTGAGCTTCGCCATGGAAAATCTCTCTTATGTGTTTTAAACCAGTTTAATAAAACACTTCTGAAAAACCTTATTTCGTATTGATCATACATGCTTCAAAGATAGAAAAAGAAGTACCCGATGTAAGTAATTGAATCTACATTTACCTCTGATCAGAATCGATAAATTGTAAACCATTAGAAATCCTTACAAATTGAGGACTATGTTTATAAGAGGTTCCCAATGGATTCCAACGTCATAAAGGGAATATCTGAGTAAAAAAGGGAGCTGAAAGGCTCCCTTTTTCTATGGCATCAGGTTATCATCGGCGAACGACTGGTAACCTCCCTCCGTCATAATCAAGTTATCCAGCAGGGTGATGTCCAGTAATACCCCGGCCTCCTTGATCTTCTTGGTGATCTTCAGGTCGGCTTCCGAAGGCTGCGTGTTCCCGAAAGTAAAATATCAGGTAATGGGTGGAGAAATTTGCTTAAGGATCCTTCCAAAATAGATACTTTTAAACCGAAAAACAAATCATTTTGCTATGAAACTTCCCCCCTTTCACCTTCCTCCTTCAACCCTTATTTCTTTCCTTATTGCCTTCCTGCCCTCTTGCCCTCTTGCCTTTGGACAGCTAAGTACCGATAAGCCGATCACTATTAAAGTAGCCGTAGTAGTCCAGGACCCTGTGTTGCCCCAATATGGCGGCAAGCGGATGCATGAAGTGATGAAAACCCCGGGCCGGACGTTCATGTGGAACGATCCCCGCGAATTAAGCCGGGAATATGAAGCTGCACTGGAGAAAATCAGTCACGGAACCATTCAGTATGAGGTGGTTAAGATAATAGATGATACATTGCTTTTTTCTAACCGCAACGATAATAATCAGCCGGTGGGGATGACAGAAATGGTAAGTCTGCTCATGGAGCCCGACTGGAAAACACTGAAGGGAATTGGTACCCACTTCGATTACAAGCGGTTTGTGGAGCATTACGGATTTGACAAGATGCGCGACCGCGATGAGATCAACGAGGTGTGGGTATGGTCGTTTCCCTATGGAGGCATGTGGGAATCAAACTATTGCGGGAAAACCGGATTCTGGCTCAACTCCGATCCCACCACAACTACAACGAATGAAAAACTCCTGGTTGTGATGGGGCTCAACTACGAACGAAAAATGTCGCTGGCCCTCGAAAGTTACGGCCACCGATTCGAATCCGTCATGTGGCATCTATACGGACGGTGGGAAAAGGATGCACCCAACCCGAACAATTGGGAGAAATATACCCGTTTTGAAAAGACCCACCCGGGATTGGCTAATATCGGGAACATACATTTCCCGCCAAACGGCGATCATGACTACGACTGGATCAATAAAACCCCCGTCACCACCTGTGCCGATGGCTGGAACTATTATCCGGATATCAAATCCGATATGACACAAACCGTGGATTGCACCGAATGGCAATGCTCACACGAAGG
>JBBAAF010000116.1:0-12559 GCA_041658425.1 Bacteroidales bacterium
CGCGGGGATGACAAGTGCTATTTTCGGATAAAGTTAATAAGAAATCGTGAAACGTGAAGTGTTGGTTACCGGACGTCGATTCTGATCAGGACCTCCACTTCGGCCAAATCGCATCCCACCCTTTGTTCATTGATTTCAAATGAAACCTCATGTCCCGTCTTTTCCGCGTAAACATCCACCAACTCCTGCGCCAGGTCGCAACCATGAACCGATCCGGGTACATGATCATACCCATTTACCCTCACCGGTGCCAGATTCCTTACGTTTTTCCATTGTCTTCACGTGGGGCATGTAGGCGAGGTTTTCTGCCATCCAGATCTGGTTTTCCTGGATAAACAGTGCGGGAAATTCTTTCGATTCCAGGTATTTACGTTTAGCCGGATCACCGTTGAACAGGCTTTTAGGGCTTTCGAGAATGCCAATCAAAAAATCGGTCTTTTCCTTTTCCTGCCGGAGTGTGTCCATCAGCTCCGGATTTGGCTGAATTTTAAAATTCATTAAAGCCTGATACAGGAAATAGAAATGGGCCTGATCAATTCGGTGAGGGCAACTGCGGCAAGCACCTGGACAGTGATTGCGAGATCTGCATTTTCCTTCAGGATCCGCTGATACAGGGATTGGGCGGTCGGAAGGTTTTTATCCTGAAACTCCCGGGCCCAGGTCTGTTTAAGCATATCCGATCCGGATTTGTTTTTCCCGCAAGGCCTGATCGAGAAGCCACCCTTTTGGGACGGCTTCTTTTTTATTGGGAAGAAGAACTAAATGGTAGTTTTTGCGTTAGTTTTTGATAAGCTTCTTCGTGAGCTGCTCTCCGGTTTTGGTTTGCGGACTCATCGACTGTTCACCAGATAAAAGTACCCACAGAGCCACTGTTTAACGTAGTTGTAACCGTTCTTCCTTTAAATTTAATGTTGAATGATTGATCCACATCACCATCATTTAAAACGATGAGCACTTTCTTACCTTCCGGAGTTTTGAAGGCCACATTCTGCAATTTGGAAGTGATGTAGGAGCCTATCCTGACAGAACCTGAGGGCACAAATTTTGATGCATGCGCCATGATGTAATAGGACACATTTCGTGTAACTGAAGAACTGCTACTGATAGTAACAGCTCCTTCGCAGGTGTTGCAACCTCCATCAGTATGAGGGTTGTAAGACGGATCGGATGCCAGGTTCCATTCGAGTACATTTTTGCTCCAGTTCCTTGTTGCCCCAATAATTAAATTCTTTACATGCCAGCGTAAATCAGGGCCAAAATTACCCGGCCCTCCAACATATTGCTCGGTAAAATAAATGTTCTTTTGGGGGTAGGCTTCATGGACCTGGGATAAAGCACTTATATCTCCGGCATACAAATGAAATGCTGAGCCGTCAACATATTGCCGGGCATCTGCATCATTGAGAATATTGACCGGATACTCCGGATGATCGCAATTATGGTCATAGAGTATTATCTTAGTCGTGATATCAGCTGCCCGAAAAGCCGGTCCTAAATTCTTTTTTATAAAAACAGACTGCTCTTCCGACGACATCTCCATGCTTGGATTGTTATAAGGATTAAGGGGCTCATTTTGAATGGTAATCGCATCAATCCGTATGCCTTCGGCCTGCATTCCCTGTATATATTTCACGAGGTACCTGGCATAGGCATCATAATATTCTGGCAGCAATCTGCCGCCTATTGTGCTTTTGTTGGTTTTCATCCAGGCAGGAGCCGACCATGGCGATCCAAGAATCTTAATATCCGGATTATTCAGAAGGGCTTGTTTTAAGACGGGAATCAAATCAGCTTTATCGTTGTCGAGACTGAAATGTGTCAGATCATTATCTGTCTGGCCGTTAGGCATATCATCATAGGAAAAGACTGAAGCATTAAGATCGGAGGATCCTATGCTGATCCTTAAGTAACTAATACCGATGCAAGCGCTGCCAGTTGAGAAAAGTTCCTTAATTAATGCATCGCGGCTGGCAGTTGGAAGCTTGTTGATGAGCCAGGCGCTGCCTCCGGTCAATGTACAACCAAAGCCATCAACAGACTGATAGGTAAGTGCGGTGTCAACTTCGATTGAGGGATACTGGTTGGTGGTCGTATTAAAGAGTAATTTCGCATCCGTTCTTTCTAATAAAAAGGACTTATCCGCTGTTGTCAGCCAAAAAACAACATCAGTTTTATCCTTTGCATGATTACCGGTTGTATCTGAAGAATTACCATTATCAGGGACTACATCTTTTTTCTTACAGCTAAAAGCGGAATTCAAACCTGCAACGAGGAACAGGGTTCCAAGCAGGTAGATTATAGTTCTGTTTTTCATATCTGTATCTCTTGCTTAATCCATTGATTGTCTCTGCATATGAATCGCCACTGATCGTTAAAAAAAAAGCTCCCGGAATGGGAGCTTTTTTTTAACGACCGAAACAAATCTTAGTTTTTTATCAGTTTCTGTGTCTGCTTTTTGCCATCTTTATCAAAGAAGGTAATGAAATACATCCCGCTGCTGAGGGCTGAAGTGTTGATGGTTTGGTTGCTTTTGTTGCTTAATGTATAGTTGCCAACAACCTTACCCATCGTAGACGTAATGATTACCCTGCTTACTTCGGCAATTGAGTTGATGTACAATTCGTTGCTAACAGGGTTGGGATACATCTGAATTTTTCCCGCAAGTGAGTTTTCAGGTGCTGAAACAACAAAACCTTGAACACCCCAGGTATAAATTAAATAGATGTTTCCGCTAATATTGTAGGTCCTGTCTCCACCTGCTACTGGATCGCCATTATTCCAGTCTGCTCCTTTAAAGAATTTGAAGGCAATAAGCCCGTCAGCTAAATGCATGTAGATGGTGTATATACCATCACCATCAGGGTCAAACATTTCATTATGAGGATTGGTTCCGGGCTGCATCCATGTACCGTGAATCCCTCCGATGGCGCCGGAAAGAAATACCTGTTGTCCCGCAGTCAGGCCAGCTCCATTCATATCAACAGCGATTATTTGTTCCGGAGGAGTCATCGGATTGGGATCGTTGTTCAGGATAATGTCATCGAAGTAGATATCAATATCCTCAGTAAGAGTCATCGGATCTTCAAAGTCAGGCATGAAAACGATGGTAGGATAAGTACCGGTTTTTTCTGAGAAGTTGAAAACATAATCTACCCATACTCCGGTAGCTGTTTGAGGATTCATTGATGGATGTTCCACCGTACCGGCAGCACCGCCTTCTATTTTGAACACAATCGGGCTGATGCGCGGTTTCCAAACTTTCACATGCATGTACTTGTTTGTAGTAACATCAATAGGAGTTCCGGAATAAAAACCACCCCAGGGAACACCATTCATATCGCGGTGGAATTTAATGACATAGTCGCTCAGGTTCACACCGGATTTGTCGGGATTGGCAACAAGGCTGAAGCTGCTCAGGTCTTCTGAACCGCCTAACATAATATTCAGTGGAATATGCTCATAATCTTCCATTACCTGAACAGCTGCGCTCCCAACGTTTGGATCGTTGTTAATTGTGAGATCATCGAAATAGATTGTGATGTAGTCAGTAAGGGTCACGGGATCTTCAAAGTCGGGCATGAAGACGATTTTTGTGTAGTCGCCCGTAGCCGCAGAAAAATCAAATACCAGTTCTTCCCAGCCGTTTACAATGGTCTGGGGGTTGACAGATGCGACTTCGAAATTTGGATTTTCCAACTTAAATTTCACCGGGCTGATCCTTGGTTTCCACACTTTTACGTGTACAAACTTGTTTGCAGTTACATCAACAGCAGTTGGCAGGGTTGCATAAAAGCCTCCCCAGGGATCACCTTTTCCGCGCACGAATTTTACTACATTAGTACTGGTATTGATTCCAGTAGGATCCGGATTGGGAACAACAGTGAGCGAACCATTGTCCCCGGCGGCCATCAGGTTCATTTTCAAGCTTTCAAAGTTCTCAATGGTTTGAGACATTGTTAAACCAGTGAAAGTGAGCATCATCATTAAAACGAGTGTAAATTTCTTCATGTGTAAAAGATTTAAGTTAGTAATTGTCACATATATACAAATATAGTTCATTTTTCAATGGTATCGTAATTTCTTTTGAATGATTGAAATAAAAAGTTACTGTTCAGCAGTTGATCATATATTTAGTATCCAGGGTTTTGAGTCAGCTGTGTGTTCTTATCCAACTCGGCCTGGGGTATAGGCCAGAGTAACTGGTATTGAGCAATTGAATAACCAAGATTCACACCACCAACGCCGGTAACACTATTCATTACTTCAATGGCTCTGCCGGTGCGTTTGAGATCGTACCAACGAATTCCTTCAAAAGCAAGTTCGAGCCTTCTTTCCTTTTCGATGGCAAGGCGCATGTCTGCCTGAGTGCTGGCAGTTGTATTCGGTAGCGAAACACGGGTTCTTACCTGGTTGACCAATGCTGCTGCACCGGCAATATCGCCGGTTTCGTTAAGGGCTTCAGCTTTCAGTAACAAAATATCAGCGAGCCGTATGAAAATATAATTCTGAGGGCTGGGTGAATTAAAAATACGGTACTTGTTCAAAAAGGGATAATTAGTCTGTGGCCAGTGCGGGTCGGCCCATTTGCCGCTGACATCAAGGAAAATAATGGAAGAGGCTTTCCGGATATTGTCCTTCTCAGCATCAAAAGCCGCAACCAGGTCATTGGAAGGGATATTGAATTTCTTCCAATCCAATCCCCTGAACATACTGGCACCCCAGTTTCCGGATGAAGCGGTGCCTTCATAGTTGATTTCGAAAATGGCTTCAACTGAATTCTCATGTGCATTATCCCAAAGCTGGTCATAACTGGGCAAGAGGCTGTATCCTCCTGCAATCACATCGTTACAATAATTCAGCACCTTGTTCCAGTCATGCGGTTCCTGGGTGGCATAAACCTTGGCCAGGACAGCATTCACGGCACCTTTGGTTATAATGGTCTTATTTACAGCGGTTGCTTGAACATTGGATAAAGCAGTTTCCAAGTCTCTGATTATTTGCGCATAAACATCAGCCATAGGAGCTCTTGAAGGAAACAGAATAGGGTAGACTTCGGGCAGAAGCGCTGCACTGAATGTTTTAAATTCTTTCAGCTGCAGAGGAACATCACCCCACAGTTGTACCAACTGGAAATACATGAAGGCTCTGATAAAAGAAGCCTCTCCGCGAATTTCATTTTTTCGCCCGGCAGTGAGTAGCGGGTCAGGAACGGAATCCACATTATTAATTACCACGTTTGCCTGGCCAATTATGGTATATAGATAAGCCCAGTCGCGCTTGACATTTGAGTTGGTTGGACTGATTTTATAGTCGTCAATCTGAAAGTTAGCAGGATTGTCGGCTCCTGCATAGGCATCGTCGGATTGTGCATCACCATTAACAAAGTAATCAAGTTCAAAATACTCGTTTCTGAAACCGCCATACACTCCCGCCAGTGCAGCTTCCACTTCATTGGCAGTTTTGAAAGTTGGCCCGGAAGTGGCTGTTTGTTCCACTGCAATGCCGTTATCTACAGGCTTCAGATCAAGAAAATCATTCATCTTGCCGCAGGAATAAAATGAAAGTGCAAGAAGCGATGCTATCAGAAGGTTGAATATATTTTTCATCTGAGTTGTTTTTTTAGAATTCAACATTTAAACCTACGATGATTGATCTTGCTTGCGGATAGGTTCCATAATCAACCCCTAAAGTGGTTGAGCTGCTTCCAAAGGCATTAACTTCAGGATCGAAACCGGTGTAATTGGTAAAAGTCAGCAGATTTTGTCCGGTGACGTAAACAGAAAGCTTCTTAATGGCCTTAAAACGGGCATTGTTATCAAGCACGTTATAGGAAAGCGTGAGCGATTTTAGCCTGATGTAAGAGCCATCCTCCACAAATCGCGTTGAGTTGTATACATTATTGACACTTCCGTTACGAACTGCTTTGGGGATATCGGTGATGGTATTTTCCGGCGTCCATCGGCGCAGAACATCTACTGACTGGTTTTTGCTGTCAAACATTCCCTCAAGGTCGATACGGGTAGCATTATATACGTCATTTCCATAGCTGCCCTGAAAGAATACTATCAGATCAAACCGCTTATAATTGAATCTGTTGGTCAATCCAAAAGTGAAATCGGGTTGCGCATTTCCGATAACGGTACGGTCACCGGGATCAAAAATTCCGTTGCTATTTAGATCTTTGTATTTGACATTACCAGTCGTAGGGTCGACACCTTCTGAAACGTAACCAAAGAAAGAGCCGAGCGGTAAGCCGGCTTTCACAATAGACACATCCTGGTTATTACTGTAGATTCCCCCATAGTAATAAACATTCGTATAATTCAAGGCAGTTACCTTATTCCGGTTGAACGACATATTGAAATCAGTGAACCATTTCAACTTCTTATCGACATTAACTGTGCTGATATTAAACTCAATACCCCTGTTTTCAATATCACCGGCATTGGTCTGGATACTGGTGATAGGCAACGTGTTGGAAAGCTGAACATTCAGCAGCACATCTGTGGTTTTCTTAATGTAAGCATCAACATTCAGTACGACCCGTGTTTTGAACAGACTAACATCAAAACCTATATTTGATTGGGTAGTGGTTTCCCATTTAAGGTCGGGGTTTGCATAGGTTGTTTGCGAAGCAGCCGGGCCTGCCAATGGATTCTTAGGTGTACGGCGTGAATACGATATTAATCCGTAGCTCGCGTAGTTGGAAATGCCTTCCTGGTTACCATTTTTACCCCAGCCACTGCGAATCTTCAGGTCGTCGATAAAAGTCAGGTTTCGCATAAACTTTTCTGAAGAGAGGCGCCATCCCGCCGAGAAGGACGGGAAAGATCCCCATTTATTGGCAAGTTTGGATGAGGCATCACGGCGGACAGTTGCTGTAAGGTAATATCTATGATTGTAGTCATAGGCGGCCCGGGCAAAAAATGATGCCAACGCCCATTCCTGTCTGGAAGTGCCGCCGGAGATAATGTTTGCAGCCCATAATGTCCTGACTAAAGAATCAGCCGGGAAATCATTACCGTAAAGGTAGGAATCGTTGCCTTTGAACTTTTGGAGACTACTGCCTGCAAGCCCGGTAAAATTGTGCTTGCCAACTGTGCGGGTAAAATCGAGCGTATTATCCCACATCCAGGTATTGCTGTTATACTTATCGGAGTTGCCGATACCATTTTGCTTGCGGCCATAATTGGTGGTGACACGATCGAGGAAGTAGTCCATCTGATGACTGTTTATATCAATACCAAATCTGGATTTGAGTAACAGCCCTTTGATCAGTCTTGCTTCAGCATAGATACTTCCAAAGATCTGATTATCTAACTCTTCCTGGTCAGGAGCGTTCATATAAGCGATCGGATTTTCCCACGAAGGCTGGAATGGATTAGGGTCGTACCAGCCACTGGAATCGTTTTTATAAATATGCAGGAATGGAGGCGTGTTAAGTGCACTCATAATCACGCCACCTCTCCCGGAACTGGCATTATCGGGTGTGTCTTTAGTCTTGAGATTCATCACACTGATGCTGGTTCCTATTTTTAGCCAGGGCTTTAATTCGTTGTCAAGGTTAACCCGAACGCTATATCTGTCGAAACGGGCTGGTTTAACTATACCTTGGTCGGTAAGATAACCAGCGGAAACAAAATATCTTGATTTTGTATCACCACCGGAAACTGATAATTGATGCGACTGATTGTAACCGGTACCAAATACCTGGTCACTCCAGTTGGTGTAATCAGTGAAAGTAGAATCCAGCTCTTTCCCTGTAATCTCAACCATCAATTTCCGGTATTCATCGGTATTCAGAACCTCTATGGGTTTCCGGAGTTTTGATATGCCAAAATAGGTGTTATAAGTGATTACCGGAGTGTTTTCTTTTCCCCTTTTTGTGGTGATAAGCACAACACCATTAGCAGCCCGGGCACCATAAATGGCGGCTGAAGAGGCATCTTTCAGAATACTCATTGTAGCGATATCAGTTGGGCTCAATCCTTTGATGTCAGTGGTTGGAACACCATCCACCACATACAGGGGTTCATTTCCTGCCAGTACCGAGGTTGCACCCCGAACACGTACGGTCAGGCTTTCTCCCGGTTTTCCCGAATTTTGTGTTACCTGAACACCAGCCGCTTTCCCTTGCAGTGCTTGTACGGCCGACACAATGGGCCTGTCTGCAATTTCCTTTTCGCCAACAGTTGATACGGCTGTGGTAAGATCCATTTTCTTTTGAGAACCATAACCAATAACTACAATCTCGTTGAGAAGTTTAATGTCTTCCAGTAAAACCACATTAATGACTGATTGATTTGTAACAGGTATTTCCTGGGTCACAAACCCAACATACCTGAATACTAAAACACCTCCGCTTACCGAAATCTGGTAACCACCATCCAGATTAGTGATAGTACCGTTCGAAGTGCCTTTGATTTGTATAGTGACACCAGGCAGTCCGATGCCGCCAGCATCCGTTACTTTACCGGTGATTGTCCGGTTTTGGGCAAAAGCTGAGACGGAAAGTGCAGAGAAAATAAGGAGCGTAAAGATTTTTTTCATAGCCGGATGGTTTTTGTGATGAATTCAAGTTTCATATGCAACTTTTCGATATGTGTAAGTTAGTAATATAAATTCAATTGGATTTAAAATCCCAATTATTTTCAGACTGTTATCTTGCTAGTGTTCTACAAATTGGCTCAGCATTGTCAGATTAACAATCCCGCAAAATGAATTGGTTAGAAAAACCGGAATAGCGTATGAAACCGGATTATTTGCGCTTTTTCTTTTGCTGCCCAGGTGCGTAGGCTTTGGCGCTTTTTTCACCGGTAACCATTTTCATTTGTCCCAGCGGGACGTGTTTTTTTCTACAACCCGCGGGGAATGCTTAACGGCCTCTTTACTGTCAATCTTGATCCCGTTGACCCCGTGGAATACTCCTGGCCGAAAGTGAGCCGGGGGTAGGTAGCACCTTCACCGCAGAGTTGCCGCTGATCCGGGAAAATCAGTCATTTGATCCATAATAAAGTTGATTTCGTCGATCAGGCCATGCGACGAGTAGGTGGCTCCGGATATGGCATCAATATTTTTGTGTAAGGCAAACGTGCTGTCGGGTTTGGTATAAAACTGGGCGAGCCACTTTTTATTGGTAACCTCAGATCCATACTCCGACCGGTACTTCAGAATCCGGATCAGGCTGATTTTACCGGCCGGATCAATCACCACCATCAGATCAAAACGCTCAAACCGTCCTTGTGCAGAGGTCAGCACGAGGGTGCCGGCGGTTTCACCCGACCGGCTCAGTATCCGGTAAAATTCGCGGGTGTCAGTTGTTTTAATGTGTTCTGCCTTATTAAATATATCAGACCAAACGGTCAGTTCCTTCGTAACCTGCTTATTATAAGCGGCCCAGAAGGGCTGGTCGGGGGTAGCAGACACACCCCCGAAGCCCAAAAGAATGATCAGTAAACGGATCATTGTCAATCGTTGTTAAAACCAAACACCGATACCGGCATTCAGATAGGTTGTAAAACTGCTGTCTGCCTTTGATTTCCGCATCCGTGCATCCACTTTGAAAACGGCTCCCTCAGCAGGTTTCCAGCCCAGGCCGAACACATATTCATTTACACTGAATTTATCCTGGCGAGATGTTCCCGGTTCAACCTCAAGATGTGTATCATAATGCTCAAACCGGCAGAAAACATTCAATTGATGAGAACTGGAGGTTAGCCTGAAAGCGTTATAAGATTCTTCAATGTAGTATCCGGTTACAGCCGATCCGAGATCGCCATGGGTAAAACTGTTGTAAGCCGAACTATTTGATTGTTTTGCGTAGATAATTTGCCCCCTTGCCTGAAACCCTTTCCAACTGTAGCGCGCATCCAGACCGACCATTGCGATCCCGACAATGGAGGAGTCAGCCCGGGCGGTGAGAGCGCCATCGGACTTATCCAGGTTATTGAACAGGGCCGATTGCGTATCTCCGAAATAGCCGGCGAGGCCAATCTTCAATCCCATGATCCCGAAATAATCCAATTTGGCCGAGAGGTTGGGTGCCGACAGGAAAGACTTGGCTCCCCGCTGTCGACCGTTCCTCAGATAACCCGATCCGTTCAGCGTACCTTTGCCATCTGAACCATAGCTACTGAAGCCGTTGACCAGGTAAACCTGGTATTTGAGTCCTATGTCCTGAAACCGGCCGGTAAATCCGGCACCGATCTCCCGCCAGGTGGTTGGAACGATCGTATTGTCGACCATCGGACGCAACACCCCGTTGAAGGCGGTCGGTTCATGGTATTCATTTATTATACCCATCGGGATGAGCATCAGACCAGCGCGGAAGCTGAGCGCATCGTTGAACGTATGGTTCAGAAAGGCCTGCTCAACGTATAGTTCCTTTACGTGTTCGAATTCCACCTCGGTGAGGAACTGGGTCTTATCGGAAAACCGGTAGCCCATGCTGATAACCATTCTTGACACGTCGAGACTGGCATTGGACCGTTTGCCCGATTGCAGCTGGCTGGTCATATCCACCTGGGCATATCCACCGATATTAAGCTTTTGGGCGGTATTCGAAATCAGAGTCGAGGCCAGATTCTGTGGACTGTTATCCTGCTGGCCGAACACCGAAAGAGCAGCCACACTTATAAAAAAGGAGTAAATAAGTCTTTTCATCGTGATTAATTTTAACCACAAAGATAGACTTATTTTTATTTAGTCTAAATTAGAATAATATTTCCTTATAACCGCTAACCGCTAACCGCTAACCGCTAACCGCTAACCGCTAACCACTAACCGCTAACCACTAACCTATTATCTATTATCGGGTTAAATCATCTCTAAAACCACCACCGACTTCGATGGCATCGTTACCTGCAGCGATGAAGCATTGATCTTCTTGAAGTTCTTGAAGTCGATCGGCTTAACTACCTCCGGTTTGTCAAATGAATTGAACGAATTGTATTCCGGAGCAGTGAGGACAGATGCTACTGTGACTTTTCCAAAAGATTTGCCAACAAGTTCCACCGAGAGGGTGATCTCCTTATCAGGATTGAGGTTGGTAATAGAAACATGGATATTGCCATTCTTATCTTCCGAGACTGAGCTGCTTAATGCAGGGATCTTCTTTCCGTCCATTTCATAATCTTCAGCGATCAGGTGGCTGGGCAGCAGTTTGGCATCCTGATGGACCTTGTACATTTTAAAGACATAGTAGGTGGGAGTTAATATCATCTTACTGCCTTCGGTGAGGATAACAGCCTGCAATACGTTAATAGTCTGGGCGATATTGGCCATCTTGACCCGATCCGCATGGTTATTAAACACGTCAAGGGTAACCGAAGCGATCATTGCATCGCGGATGGAATTCTGCTGAAACAGGAAGCCCTCTTCAGTGCCAGGTTCAACATCAGTCCAGATACCCCACTCGTCCACCATCAAACCAACTTGCTTTTTAGGATCATACTTATCCATTATGGCGCTGTGCTTTTCAACCAGCTCATTGATCTTCAGCGCTTTCTCAAGTCCGGAGAAATAATACTTCTTTTCGAAACCGGTTGCAGCGGTTTTGTTTCCCCAACCAGGCCCGGCAATAGTATAATAGTGCAATGACAGGCCACTCATGGCACCGGGTCTTTGTTTCATAACAACATCGGTCCAGTTATAATCGGCACCATTGGCACCGCAACCGATCTGTTGCAACTTCCATTGACCATAAATCCCGGCCATCTCGGAATAGTTCCGAAGGAGGTTAACGTAATAGTCGGGGGTCATGCTCCCACCGCAGCCCCAGCTCTCATTGCCAACACCGAGATATTTCACATTCCAGGGCTTTTCGCGCCCGTTCTGCCGGCGAAGGTTGGCCATCGGAACGTCCTTATCGGAGTTCATATACTCTATCCATTGTGTCATTTCAACAACCGTACCGCTGCCAACATTAGCCGATATATAGGGTTCACAGCCAAGCATTTCGCACAGGTTCAAAAACTCGTGAGTTCCGAACGTATTATTTTCAACCACCCCACCCCAGTGGTAGTTCATCATCTTAGCCCGCTGATTTACCGGACCGATGCCATCTTTCCAATGATAGGTATCGGCAAAGCAGCCACCCGGCCATCGTAGAACAGGTATCTGCATCTCTTTCAGTGCATTAACAATATCCGAACGATATCCGTTTATATTGGGGATTTTTGAATCCCTGCCCACCCAGATGCCATCGTAAATACAACGGCCCAGATGTTCGGCAAAATGACCGTAGATATTCTTGCTGATCACCACATTTCCTTTAGTGGCATCAACAATCAGTTTATTGGTTTCCTGGGCATTAGCGGCAAGAGCAATCAGGAAAATACAAAGGAAGGAATAGATTCGTTTCATGGCGCAGGGTTTATTAGTGTAATTTTTACAGTTATCAAAAATAAGAATTTTATTTTATGCCGCGATGTAGGGACGCATAATTGCGTCCATAATTGCGCCCATTGTGAATCATCCGGAAATCCATCATAAGGACGCAATTATGCGTCCCTACGATATTTCATATAGTGGGGCAAACTTACCACCAAAAAGAAAACCA
>JBBAAF010000117.1:0-12436 GCA_041658425.1 Bacteroidales bacterium
ACTATTAGAAACTATGAACCGATTTCAAGACCACAGATATAGTTGGCTTGATAATAAAAAATTAATCTTCCAGGGTGCATCCTATACCTAATATTATACGGCCAGATAATCACCGTGAAAATCCGTGGACAACACGGACAATGCTTAAACAGACATATCCCAACAATGAAGAAAATCACTACGGAAGTTGAAGCTTGGCAATCTAACAGAAACAATAAAAATTGTAAAATTAATTGGTAATTTACCACCAAAGATGCAAGGATAAAACTGAAAAAACTTTATCCGTCAATTCAAGTTTAACATAACACTAGTTTGGAAAAGCCGTTTAAATTCACTCCCGGCCATTTGAAGTTGACCAGTGCCCGGCGAGGTTACTGACCACAAGTTGACGTTTTGCTTAAAACAATATGATTGGTAAGGTCTGGTTTGTCAATTACCTGCAACTGCTACGGATATTCAAATTAAATTTTAATAAATAATTTGTTTTTATAGAGCCAATAACAAACATACCATAAAGCAGCCCATGTGGCCAAACTAGTGATTATCCCCGCTGTCAGGTCACCACTCCATGAGAACAACAATCTGCTGAACGGTCCGGCAATGTTACTAATCAGACGGGCACCACCCACCTCAAAAAACAAATAAATAAAAATGCTGTTCATGCCGATAATAATAAACATCCTGGATCCCCTGACGAACAATTTTTTGACATCAATCAGCCAATAACAGAAGCATAGCGCAAGAATGGTCCATCCGGCGCTTGCGAATACAAATGAGGATGTGGCGATCTTCTTTATAATCGGAGTCACATTCAATAAATCAAGAGAGTAACCTACAATTAGAGCTGATACTCCGGCAATAAGTAATATTTGAATTTTCTTTGATGCTGATTTATCACTCATCAGTAACTTACCGCAGAGAACCCCCCAAACCGTATGAGCTGTTGTCGATACAAAATTTAACGTTGCCCAGGTACTGGCTTGATCTACGCCTTCTATCTTATTGTTGACCCACGCTCCAAGATTTTCGAAATTTACCCAAGGATGATTAAAGCCCTTTACGGAGAAATATCGGTATGCAAGGTCTATTAACAGGAGAACTACCAGAGTGAAAATCAATTGAAACCGGAAGCTCTTTTTCATGATCAGGAAAGCTACCAGATAGGTAACCGATAGCTGAGCCAGGACATTTTGAAACTGGAATACCAATTTCCCGGCGGCTGTAAAAAATAAAGCCCATCCGAAAAATAATAATAAGAATGAACGTTTAAGCGCATGAAGAGTAATTGTCCTATTGCTGTCCCCCTTTTTTGTCCTGTTGGCCACCGCAAAAGGAATAGAAACTCCCACAATAAACATAAAAAAAGGCTGGATCAAATCCCAGAAATGCAATCCATGCCAATCATGGTGGCTAAGTTGGGTACCAAGAAATTGAATAATTCCATTGTCAACTTTTAAAAACTGCTCGTAAAGCAGAGTAGCCTCACCTGCTAAAAGAAACATCGTAAATCCGCGAAAGAAATCTACTGATGTCACACGGTCTGGTATAGGAGAACTCATTGATTGCGCATTTGTTTTCATTTTTTTGCTTAGTTTTTGATGCTTCCCATTGCATCCTCAACGTTTCATCTTTTCTCTCGATCGCTGCGCCGTGTAGCACTTTCACCGAGATGCCAGTAATGGGCGATGGCGCTAATGTTCACACCCGTTTCCAAGCTGCGCAGGCCGTTATCATCGTCCTTGGCGTAATCGGTACAGGGGGTGCCGTTGACCAGATATGCTTCGTTCCAGTAGCCCAGCCAACTATGCGTCGATCCGTGTATCAGGGCGCGGTAGACTTCGTCGGCCAATGGGTCGTTGACTTCGACCAGGTCGTAAAGCAGTAGGCCCAGATTGTGACCGCAGAAGCCGTTGTCAATGCCAGGGAATAATTGGATGAAGCCGGTCTTTCGGTCGTAGAAATGCTTCATTGCATCGACGTCGCTTTTTCGACGGCTGGCGATCTTGTAAGGAAAGCCCCAGTAGATCGGGAACAGGGTGAAGTTGACAATAGGATACTTGGGCCAGGCCTGGTCCTTGATGCTACGGAACGAGTCGTGGAAACCGTCAGCAATGCCGGACACATCGGTTCGCCAGAATTTGTTGTGGATCAATACAATACATGATCGATTCGTTTGCCTGGCGCAAGGTGTTCAGGTCAGAGGTTGCACGGTAATAATTCCGCGCCGTCAGCACGTAAAGCGAGGTGCTCTCGAAATCATCCCGGCTATAGCCGTCACCTTCAGTGGGTTCCAAGATGGCGCTCAGTTTCCAACTGCCACGGATCATGTGGGAGTGCTTAAACTTATAATCCACCCACTGGATCCATTCCCGGGCTTCACGGAAATGGCCGGTCTGATAAAGCCCGCGCAGGGCCATCGAGCAATCGCGAATGTAACCCTCCTGGTACATTGTCGGCGTAGCCATGAATCCTCCGTCGGCGGATTGGTTGGTCTTGATGACAGCCAGGCCCCCTTCGACCAGGTCCCGCGCCCGTGCGTCGGTGATGCGATCCGCCCGGCTCCAGCATCGCGGCAATGGAGATCGTGTCGCCGTCAGGGGATGAAGTCGTGGCCAAGTCTGTGAAAGTGATGATCACCTTGTGGTTCTTGTAGCCGCAGGGATTACCTAGCGCGTCTTTTAGCGGCGCCTCTGCGTTACGCAAGAGTGCCTGCACGATCACATGATGCCTTGATGATGCGGAGGTGTTTTCAAGCAGGACCAGCCGCGACAGCCAGGAATCGTCGAACCGGGCATGGTCAATCAGGTGGTAGCGAATGTCACCGATGACGCCGGTCCCATAGAATATGCCGGTCTTTCGGGCACGCTTCATCTCCGCCCGGACGGGGCTCGGCTTGCCATCAACAACCAGCTGGAGGGTTTCCGACAAAACGACCTCTTTCTCGGTCCAGCCCTTGCCCGCACCGTAGCCTGGTCCGATCAGGGCATTCCATTGGCCACTGGGCTCGGCCAGCGCAGCGAGGATGCCGTTGCCGATGCAATACTGGATTTGTTTGGGGCGAATGGGGTTCAGGTAGGGCACCTGCTCGGGAAGCCAAAGGTTCATGGTTGTACTCCGGGCATTGGCGGGCTGCTGAGCATTCAGGTTAAAGCTCAGTTGCATGACAAATAATAGTAAGATTACTTTTGCTCGCCTCATAATTTTAAACAGTAAACAATTAATATCATCCACTAACCAACGACCTAGAATACCATACGGTTAAACTCTATCTCATCGACCGGAAACTTTGGGTTTTGGATTACCAGGGGTGGCAGAAAATAAGTCTTTACAATTCCGGGGATTTCCTCTTTGCTAATCTCTTTCTTCCAGAACAGGTCAAATTCAAACCTCATTTCCCCTGGACAATCGGCTGGAAAATTGACTTCCCATACGTTATTATAGATCATTGCATACAAGTTATTCATGTTTTCGGGTGCAGTTTTACGTTTTGCGCAGAATTGGTGTCCGTCGAATGTAACCATAGCTGCCTCCTTGCTTGACCATACCCAATGACCTGATTCTGAAGGATAATGGATCCATCCATCAATGGAAAAATAATCCATGCTGGTACCAGGTAACTGATCTTCATAAGGGACAAAATTGTGACCTCCATTACTTGTAACGGGCAATTTTCCTGTTTCCTGCAATGGAAAATGCACATAAAATATCTCATCAAGGAATGAGGATATTCTGTCAAAGCTGATATTGTATTTTGCCCTGGGTTCATTCTTCCATATTTCCAGTATTCTTTCTGCCTGATTAAGTCGTGGATGTTGAATCTTCTGGATATATTTAATTGTATAGGCGGTCTCCTCTTTCCTTGCATTTTCCAGGGGAGTTGCACTTATCCATTCTGTATCTTCCTGAACCCTTTTTGACCGATTTTCATCGTTCTGGTGCCAAATCCGGCTCCAGTTCCACCTTGGAATTTTTGATTGCAATGAAACAAAATCTCCGAATCCCCCTATAAAGAGAGGTTTCTCCATACCATTCCATGTTACTTCGACGGGCCAGCCTTTTTTGTCAGTTTTGACAAGAGGCATCGCAGAAGAAATTATTTCGGGAATTGAATCCTCTTTCAGGAGGAAATGGCTGAAACTCTCTTTCCCCAACAGATCTACCCAGAAACGGGCACCATTTTTATCAAAGAACAATTTTTGCCGATTGCCTGAAACCGTGTTTTCTATTGATAAAAATTTTTGCCTGCGGAAACTGACAGGATCAAGATATATCCAACCGGTATAGGGCGCTTTTCCGCTGTTTATGACATATAGTCCCTCTGGTTTTTTTGAAAACTCTGCCTGTATTCGCCTCGCCAGCAACCACTTTGCCTTTTCGTATGGACGGTAAGCAAAAGAAGCCTTTTCATTTAGTTGTCCCAGGTTGAAAAAAGAGTACGGATCACTGAGTGTGACATTCGACCCGAAAGTATGTTCATAATACCGGCATAACCATCTATCGATCTGGTCAACCTCTTCATCAAGCCATTTTGTTGAAGGGCCGAATACCGTTGAAATAGCTGCCTCAACAAAGTTATTCGCCTGCCGTGATGCAGATAACTCCCGGGGATTGGAGATAACGCCGAATGACCACCAGTCGAGCCATTCGCCTGTATGAATATCAATTTTATCTCCAATTTGATTTTCAATACGTTTCATTGCCACATCGACTGTCTTGAGGTTCAATCTCGGTTTTAGTCCAAGCTCGTTCCATTTTTTAACAAAATTAACCAGTGGAATAAATGGCCCATCATTATCTATTCTCCATTGGTTTGTGATAGATACAGTAATAAAATCATATGGATATCCTTCACTGATCATCTTTTCAATTTTGCGTGTACAAATTTCATGTGCTTTTATCACCGAAGCTTCGTCATTCATAAGCATATCGCCGGGCCGTGGCGACCAAAACTGAGTATTATTAGCTTCCCGCTGGCTGCTTCTCCACTGTTGTTCAGCAAAAAACAGATAACCTTCCCAATATGGAAAACCCAACCAGACCAGAATTTTCCGGTCATCAGGCATCTTCCACCAGAAAGCATAAGGTGGCTTAAAAGGTGCACCTCCAAAATGATCATTGATCCCGGTCCATAAATAATTGACACCCTTATCCAATAAACCTATTGCCGCTGAACGTGGAAATCCGTTCACATCATGCTGCATCCCAACTGAAGGTTGAAGCTTTGCCCACAGGTCGTCCGGGACCCAGTTGGTCATCAGTTTCCATTGCCGTTCATTAATAAATGGGTGGATATGAAATGGCAGAGCGTTTATGGCAATCTGGCCTGAACGAATGCTTGCCAGGAGTTCGTCTTGCCGTTCCGGGGTAGCATGTTCCCACCAGTCTTTAACAACATCAAGCGCTTCCGCACTCCAACGGAACTGTTCATTTTTGGGATTACCTTTGGTAAGGATTGCAGCATCGACGGCAATATCGAGGAATCGTCTCTGCAGTTCCTGGGCGATCATCGGATGGTCAGTAAAACCATAATCGGTATGGGAGCAATGTACAAGATCAATATATTTTATTGGTCCCTCAGCATCTAACTCACCTTTATCAAACAGAGTCTCAGCCATTTTTCCCTTTTCAGATGTACATCCGCCTATAAAAAGGAAAATTGAAATGATAAGTGAGAATAAGACAATCTTGTAATCAGACTGGTTTTTCATCGTTGTATTTTTATGGTAATAAGAACAATCAAATCAATATTACCTCTGTTTAAAATTCTATCTCAATAAACTTAACTTCGAATGGATTCAGTCGAATAGAAGTAACAGGTTGTCCTATCTGCTTACCTATTGCATTTACTTCCACGATCTTTTTAATAGATTGGCCTGGAACAGCTGAAGATAATTTTACTTCTGCAGGTAATCCTTCCAATTCGCGGAAATGAAGAAGGATAGTCCCATTCCCTTTAAAAGCAGGTCTGCTGTTCACCAACATTGCATTTGCAGAACCCGTGATTTTAAGTGTCTCCATAGATGGTGATTTCAATTCATTTGCTCCTGCCGGGAAGGCCCGTGTCGGGAAAGGATTCCTCTCGCCCCAGGCATACTTTGTTGCGAAGGTGTTGGTCGTATCGGCTGTTGAAGTGATCTGATAGCTCCAGCTGAATCCTCCCTCCTGGAACGCACGGAAATTGGTCATCCAATAGTTATTCATCACCCATGAATAGAGCCATGTCTTCCCCTGTTTTGGGTATCGTTCAAACTTGCCCATGTTAAAATCACTGAATTGCCACAAAGGCACCTCGTTACTAACCACAATTATCTGTCCATTCTTACCACGAACCGATACAAAATTCTGAGCAGCATTCCAGTCCGACGAGGATCCCGGGAGTTGCTGCCCCTGGGTCAGTGTTCCCCCGATGGTCTCAAACACGATTCTCGAACCTTCAAGTGAAAAGGGGAAAGCTACATAGAGCGCTTCAGGATCGGTAATGATAAGCTTACGTGCCATATACTTGAACTCAATCTTCTTAACATTCTTATAGAGGCGGATTTCCAACTCAATACCCCTGGGCGAGCCTTCGGTCCCACTTTCAAAGCCTTCCAGGTCCGAGGTTATCCGGACGCTTTCCCATATGGCACCATTTATCCCTTTATCTATTTTTACGTTAGTGACTGATTTATGTATGAACGGAGCCACATCACGTTGTTCAGATGTTTCCCTCACCGGTTGTCCAATATTATAGGGATTCTGACCGTCGGCAAGCTCCAGGTTCAACTCTTTATCGAACAGGCTGCTTATCGACCCTGTTGTTTTATCAATAACTATCTTATAAAACTTGTTTTCAAGCACTTCAACATTTGATGCGTCGCCTGGAGTTGCTTCCTGATCAGTAAGCTCAATCTTCAAAGCTTTATAACCCATTGCAGGGACATCGCTTACCTCAATCACCCAGTAAGCACCTTCGGCACGTTTGGTCAGTACCTGGGCAGGAACCTCTTTACCTGTTGTAAGATCAATTATTCTGGCTTTAGTATTGACAGGCAGAACCTCATAATCAACAAATAAATTAATATCGCCTGAGCGAGTCCATCCCATCGAGTTAATAACATATATGACAGGGAAATCTGCTTTTTTAAGAAACTCCTGGAAACGTGCCAGGGCCTCTTCATTCAATAATGTGACTTTCTTAAGCGCCTCCCATGCATAGGCTGCTTTTTGCATCCATTGTTTTGTTGTATTCTCTGAAAATGGATCGTTGATGCTTTCGGAAGCTCCAGCGGTATGCTCATCGAATAAAAGAACATTTTCGCTGATGTGGTCTATTTTGCTTTCCAATGAAGAACTTAGCTTCCCTCCCATCATGGAGACCATTGCAAACAGACCTTCATCGACCTGCATCATGTTCTGTGTTTTCCTTACTTCTGCTGTTTCGCGGGAAGTTGAACCATAACCGTCGGTCCACCAGTCGAGCCATGCATTGCGGTAAACTGGCAATACATCTGCATAATTCTTTTCAACATATTCAAAAAACTCACTGACTACTGCAAGTCTGAATTTTGGATATTCGTATTTGGCATTCCACTGTTTAACAACATCACAGGCTGCTGTTGAAGGTGGTGCATTATCAGTACGGTAGCCACAAAACTCCAAAGCAATCCGGTCGAACGGGTAGTTATTATTGTCAAGGTTGGCCAGATGCCACAGAATATTAGCTGCAAATTTTGGCGACTTATTTATCAATCCATAATCATTAGGTGTCATATAAATATCTGCCCTGAAACCCAGAAGCCTGGCTCCCGATGGAGATTCCCACCAGAAACAGGTAGGTAAGTCGAATGGCAGGGCTGCTCTTGTATAGTTGGAACCCATACTTAAATATTTTACACCCGTATTTTTGAAATAATCAGGCAGGCACCAGGCAACGCCGTTGATATCATTCTGCATTGCGGTTTTAACAGGAATACCCAACTTGTCGAACTCCTTCAACGGTTGAAGAAAATCATACATGATATTCTCATCGGTTATTTCAGCCATATTCGCATACATCCCGGTTACTTCTATGCGCCCCTCAGCAATCCTTTTCAATAGTCTTTCAATTTGCGATGCCGGTCTCGATCGCAGGAATTCCCTTGTTACCCATGAAGATTCGCATGACCACCTGAACTTAGCATCATCCGGCAGATTATCTGTCTGATCACAATAATCAAGTGCATAATCAATGAAACGCGTATGTTCGGCAAGAATTTCTGACTGGGGACGAGTGTAACCCACATCGGTGTGAGAATGCTGAACAAAATCAACTCCCCATTTTTTGGGTGGGGTAAGTGTGACCGGGTATTTTTCAGCAGCACGATCATCGATCTTTGCAGTAATGACTATTTTAATGGGTTTGGTAACAGCCGCGAAAGTCAACAGTAACTTGTTATCCCCCCTTTCAAGATCAGCCTTGAGCAATTCTTTCCCATCTAAGATGAAAATAATTTTACCAGCCTTTTCAGAGTTATAGCTGGCGATAACCTGCTGAAAAGATTTATTACCCTCTTTAAAAAGTACGGGGGCATTTAAAAACTCAACCTTAGATGAAGTTACGTCCTGACCATGTAATTGCAGGTTGCTGAAAAGTACCAGCAACAGGATCAGAATTGTTGTTAAATTTGTTTTTTTCATTGACTACTTTTTTAAATTGAGAATACGAACTGCATTGTCATGAAATATCATCTGAGCGATTTTAATTGCTTCATTTTCTGTTAAATAACCATCTTTCACCTTGTCAATTAAAACGTTTGAAACAATTTGCTTCGCTAATAAAAGATGACTATAAACACCCTCAACATGAAGAAAATCGCCTCCAAAAGCCATAATTTTGTTGGCCGGAACAGTTTCAAGCCATTCGTGTAAATATCTTTCGCTATAGGATGGTGAAATAATATATAACCAGCACATGTCGATGTAAACATTCGTGAATTTTTTGGCAAGCACAGCCAATTCGCCTCCGTATGGATATGCTCCATGAAAAAGGATAAACTTCACATCAGGATATTCCTGAAAAAGATTCACTAAGTGCGTTGGTTTTGAGTTTTCAATATCACCTCCATTCAGCCCTGTATGAATTTGCACAGGAAGATCATTTGTTTAGCCAAATCCAAAACCCTGTGCATCATATAATCCTGCAAGGGTTTTACCTCATTGAATGAAAAAGCGGTTTCGCCGGACGAATTCATTATTTTATTGAAAACCTCTTCAGCTTTCTCTTTTTTTACATCTTCGTAAAATAGAATCCGGTTATATCCGAGTATCGTTTTTACTGCAACAATTTTATCGGCCATGGCTTCGTGAAACGCCATTTCTAAAGCGGTAACAAGATCGTTAAGCGTATGAATCCCGGCGGTATTCGATTTTGTATGATTCACTATTTTATCCTTTGAATCGAGAAGTATGAAGCTATCAAATTTCCGGACGTACCTGAACATGTCCGGATCTCCAAAAATCCGGTCTTCCTGGTCATCAAAAGGATAGTCTTCAACAACATACTCAATACCGCATTTTTCTTTAAGTACCTGATTATACCAGTCGGTCTGATAAGCCTTTCTGATTTTTTCTGATAATTCCTCAACAGTTGTTTCGTCTATATTTTTGACCCCGAACAACGCATCTGCTGAAAGCAGTGCTGCGCGATTGTATGCGGTATTGAAGGAACTTTCCCAATAGGGTTTAAGGGTCTGCCATTTTTCGATTACTGATAGTGAATCTGTCAGTAATTTGTCAAAAGTTTGCGATGGCATTCCTGCTGATTTAATATCTCCGGGAGCGTAGTGACTAATTAATAGCATAAAATCAAAACTTGAGCTATCTAACTTTGCAGGATTCAGCAAATGTTCATGTGTATCAACTACTCTCATTTGATTTACAAAATCCCTGATCCTTTTATCAAAACCAGGTTCCGGTAACGGCCTGACCTGAATCTGTGCGCTTACCGTGACAAAAAAAAACGTTGCCACAATCAATAATGCCGTTCTTTTCATGATTAGCAGAATTTTCACAAAGGATAAACCCGTTGGCGGAATTATGCTGCTAATGAATGCTTGACTTGCCCAATAGTTTTTCATATTTGTTAGTCTATTTTTTATATGCTATTTCCCAACGGACTATTTTTTTTTGAGGGCTTTTCAGGTGAATTTCACGTAGGCCGTTTTTAGTTCGTGAATTAGAAACGTCAGTGCCATCACAACTGATTTCAAAAAATACAAATCCCTCGGGTTCAGAAGTGTAAATCACATAATCGTCGTTTGCAACGAGTTCGCTTTCTCCCGACAAACGGTTGTCGTGCCACGACACATTTTTAACCTCAAGGGCGCCACACGAGATGTGCCTGTTGGTCGCTACCAGTTGTGGATGGGTTTCCTCTTTCCGGATACAGAATAGTTGGCATTTATAGGTTGAATCAATGCTGCCCGGTGCAAATCCTTCGTAAAAACTTCCCAGGTATTTTTTATGCCAGAAATCAAATACGATGTATTTTTTACCAGGGGCTAATCCAATCCGTTCAAATTCGATGTATTTTACATGGTCGCCGGTACGGCCAAGGATCACCCAGTTTTCGTAAGGCTTATTAATTTCCATCAGGAACAGGTCGTTAAACGATGTTCGTCCGGCATCAAAAATCCTTTCGCCACCTCCCGTAGTTTCCGCATCCACACGATCGAGATACATCGAGCGGGTAGGGTCAACATCATAAATTTGTCCGGGCTGTGTAAACAAAACCGGAATGGTGCGGATAATCGGTTCAAGGTTGCCGGTTTCATAATCTACCGGTTTGTCGGTGATCATATAAAGCGAGCCCGTTAACGAAGTTGCCATACAATCGCGGTAAGCAAAATTTCCAAAAGCCTCAATATGGTCGGGATCGTTTAACCAGATCACATTGTTAAACGAATTATACTGCGACAACCCGCCAAGGCCGTACCCGTCGGTCCCAATGCGACAGGCGTCGGCAATGCCAATCAGTTCGGGACGTGCACCCCAACAAGCCAGCATGTAATTATCCGGGCCGATTTCTTCACGTACTGCTTTTACAACATTCCTAAAAGCTTCAACCCTTGAAACCCCTTTCTTTTTGAAATATTCGGAGTAGCTGTTGTAACCGTCGTACCTCAAGTGCCTGAGTGCGTCAACTTTAAAATATTTCCAGCCCATTTGGGTAAAACCCTTATAAGTGGGACGGATGATCTTGTCAATGGCCTCCGGATTTGAACCGTCGAGGCAGTATTCAATCCATTTTCCGATGGCAGGGGTACCATCTTTGTCAAGTACAAACAGATGTTTATTTTCCTCAGCTCCTTTTTTATCGTGGAAACTGGTATATGTCCAAATCCCCGGAACCATATTTTTATCTTTGATATAGTTGGCAAGGTTTTCCATGCCGTTGGGGAATTTTTCATTGGGGATCAGCCATGTGCCGGGCCAGCCTCCCGGTTCGCGTTGATAGCCATCGTCAAGTTGAAGGTATTTCAACCCGTAAGGAACCAGTTTTTCCGACAAAACATCTGCCGTACGGTGGATATCATTTTCAGTCACACGGTTCCAGAACGCAAACCACGAGCACCAACCGACAACCGGGTTTTTCGAGAGTTGATATTCCCAAGGTTTGAAATATTCCAACCTACGGTGTTTTTGATAAAAACGGGGGCGGAACCGAAGGCATATTTCGTCGCCTTTGATTTCGACTTTAAATTTATTATGCTCCTCCGGAACCACACTGACTTTTGCACCCTGTTCATCGACCGATAGGACCCAGTCGAACTTCCTGTCGTAAACCGCCCGGTTTAAAAGGCTGTGGCTTAAACCAACGCTATGCCGTACAAAATCGTAATTGTTTGACACCCGCCGGTCGGCTTCACAAGGGAAGGCTTCATCACTTCCAAAAATTTCACCTTCGATGACCAAATCTTTCCCTTGAAACATTACTACCTGATTCACTACATCCTCTGACTTGGATAATGATTCAACATACTTAACGGGTTGAGACGATATTATTTCTCCACGGAAAATAACCTTCCCGCTATATTCAACCGATATTTGATTGTTATTGACTGATATTTCTGCAGGACTGTTGGGTGGTTCTGGCTGTGCTGAAACTAAACCAAAAGACAAGAGACCTATGACCAGAAAAGCTGTTATTTTTATCAATGAAGACATTTAATTGTTACTGATTATTTTTTTGAATCCAGATAAAATCGATACCAATGGTTTGTTGAATACTTTTTAATCATCATTTTTATTATTAAAGGTAAAAAAGATGGCTGAAAAACCCACATCGGGTGATTTTTTATACCGCCGGGTCCATACATTGGTCAGCCTGCATTGCAGGTTTCCTTTCATTTTATATTTGAGGTAAACCCCCTGGGCATAATCGGTAAGGTTGTACGAGTGCAATACCTTTCGTGAA
>JBBAAF010000118.1:0-12167 GCA_041658425.1 Bacteroidales bacterium
TGGAAATGCTGTAACCCACCATGGATTGGGAACGCACATTTTCAGGATCCAGTTTAGTGAGGAAATCCGCCATTACTTTGAAGGCATCTTTGCCGTAATAGTCGTCACCATTAATCACAGCAAAAGGCTCAGCGAGGATCTTTTCAGCTGATAATACCGCATGACCTGTTCCCCAGGGTTTCACCCGGTCAGGATTTACTGTAACCCCGGATGGAATATCTGTAAGCCTCTGAACAACATGATCAATCGTGATGTATTTCTTATAACGATTGGCGAATAGTTCGTAAAATTCTTCAACAATTTCTTCCCTGAGGACAAAAATCACTTTACCAAAGCCGGCCTGAACAGCATCATATACCGAATAATCGATAATTGATTCGCCATTGGGTCCAAGCGGATCCATTTGTTTAAGACCTCCATATCTGCTTCCGAGTCCGGCAGCTAAAACTAGTAAGGTGGGTTTCATCAGTTGTGTTTTTTTATCAGGCGACAAATTTAATAATCCGCATCGAATGATTATTGCAGTTATCCACTATTGATAAAATTCGATTATTTGTATATTTGGTCGTTAAAAAATTAAAACTATGGACATTCAGGAATTAGTACTGCAGGCTATGAATAAAGCAGGGAAAGCTTTAAAGGCCGGTGAATTGGTCGATTTATGCGGACTGACCAGGCCGGAAGTGGATAAAGCTTTGAAGCAATTGAAAAAAGAAGAGCGCATCACTTCACCGAAGGTTTGTTTTTGGGAGCCAAAGAAATGACAGTAGAACCTCTCAGATTTTTTTCGAATATTTTACAAAAAATAATAGCTATTCTTCCAATCTGGACGATATCGGACTGAAATTGTCAGATTTTCCAAAAAACCTTCCTGCCCCTGTGATTCTATCAACCCGAACAACCTTTGAAAGTTATATCCCGGCAGCGAAAGGAAATCCGGTTTGGACGATTTACCAGGATAGCCGGATTGTTTGCTTAAGCGATTCATTGAAGGCGAAATAAACTTTTCAGGGTGTCATCAAATTTTGGGATCATCCCGTCAGGTTGGATCCTCGCCAGGTCAGTGAGAGCTGGTAAGGTTTGGGCCACCATGGTGTTCAGCAATAAAAACGACTTGGGTTCAAACGGGCTGGTTTTTTGACAGGATGCTCCATAAAGCAAAGTAGCCATGGACGCAGACTTCTCTATTTCGTTCAAGGATCCCCCCAATAAATAGGTAACTCCGGCTGCTGCCATGATAGCTGAAGCTGCTACTTCCGAATGCCAGCTAAATATTTGTGGTGATTGGTTAACCTGATGAAGAATCAGCGAGCCGAACAAACCGCTTACAATCAGTCCCTGAACCATTTTTTCCTCTGACAACATAAATTTTTCCTGGATGAGACGGAAAACGGCTGGAACGATTGTTGACCCCGAACAGGTTGGGGCAGTTATTACCGGGTGATTATTCAAAATTTCTTCCGATAGGGCTAAAGCATAAATGGAAGCCCGGGTATTCTCGCTGCCGGCCGAAGGATTTGCTGAAAGGTGAGCCAGGTAGCTTTTATACATTGAGGTCACGTTGGAATCCATGCGGTCATTCAATGATCCCATAGTTTTTAAGCCCCGGTCGGCATTTGCCATCATCAATTTCCAGGTAGCCAGCATTCTTTTCTGAAATTGATCCCGTGATATGCGATGAATTGAGCATTCACCGGATATAACATATTCCATAAGGGAAATCATTTCCGTTGTTATGACTTCCTTTATCTCTGACAAACACTCCGGGGAATTTTCCAGAATGATTGTTTTAGAATCTTCAGTGTGAATACCTTTGATCAAACCGTTTCCAATTGAATGGTATTCCGTCTGAAAAACAGGTTGCCCCTGACTGCCCAACAGATGGAACCTGATGCAATTCTGGTGGGCAATTTTTTTTGTATTATCGTTAAAAATCAGATCAGATTCAGGATTGAACGGCCAAATATCTCCACTAAAAGAAAAACATCCATTTTCTTTTATTTTTCCGTAAAATGTCTTGAGCCTCATGCCGGTTTCCTCAAGGGTGAATCCTGCAAGACCGGCAATGACCGCCTGATCGGAGTTGTATTCACGGCCGAATTTTGAAAAATCGCCTAATAATTCAATAAGTATCCGATAATTAGAACGATAGGGACTTGACAGGAGAACTTCTCTGAAAGCCTGACCGATCCGCAAGGCGCCTGTAGTAAAAACTGTGCTTGGACCGATGGCCAGTTGGAAAACTTCAAAAACACTTGGCAGAGCCATTTTAATAGGTGGCGGGTTGATTACTTAAAGGCATCTGTAATTTTAGCCAGACGGTGCCCATCTTTATAGGCAACAATGAATGCCGATAAAATATTGGTTCGCGCAATGAAGCTGTCCCTGTATCTGGCAGCTTCTTTATAGGTCCGGAAAGAACCTACCGTATACTTATACCATCCATCCGTATATTCTTCCTGAATGATTTCCGTGATATTATTTTTTCCAGCCAGATGGGTATCCGCCTGACTTTTATACCTGAAAGCCCCGCACTGAACGCGGAATTCGATTCCGGCCGATGGTTTTGATTCCTTAATGTTTCCTTTGGTAACCGGAGCGGCTTTTGCAGATTCACCGGAGTCATACTGTTTCAGCAACTGATTGATTGAGATTTCTTTTTCATCAGTTTGCTTTTGGTCATCGATAAATATGGATTTATTAAAACGAACCGTTTTGGCTCCGTCAGGTTGTTGGTACTCGAACTTGCCGATGATGGTTTGGCTGCCTGTAAGGTTTTCACCAACTTTTACCTGATAGTTGTAAGTGACTGTTGAATCAGCCGGCATCTGGTCCCATTCAATGATCACATTCTGGTTAGTAAATGAAAATAAATCGCTTCTCGTAAGGTCATCAAGAGCGGTTAAACCGACCGGATACTTCTGGATCAGTTTGGCCGGGCCTTTGAGATTTCCTTTATTAACCCTGACTTTAACATCAAATGTTTGCCCAACCTGTATAGTCTCAGGAATCTCACAGTCAACAAAAACATTGATCTCCGGAATAACCGGTTTAATTACCGGAGGGATATTTAAAGTATTGGGCTCGACGATTTTAACACTTGTCCGTGTCGGAATGGTAAACCTAAGGCCGATACTGGTTAACGAATAGAGATCATTTGCAGTACTTGGCCCCTTAAAACAATCAAGTAGATCGGTATTGGTCATTCGGAGAGAGTGTTCCAACTCCACTTGAAGATTTGGCAGGATTTGGTAAGATAGTCCTATAGCCATGGGCATTGACATCGCTGTCTGTTTATTGGCTTTAGTTACACCATCAATATTATATCCGAAGTTTGGCAACACCACCACATTGGTATACATCTCCCTCCGGACGCTTCTGAAACTGAATGTTGCTACTCCAACTGATGCATAAGGAGAGAGCCTGAAAGATTTTCCTTTCAATAATCTTATCGGATCAAATCGTGCCGATAGACTAAATTCGGTGAGTGATCCTGCAAAATAGGTATTATCTGCAGCGGATGTGTATAAGCTGCCGGCTAAAAACTGAGCTTGAATCCCGAAAAAGGGACTAAACTGTTTGATAATGCCGGCACCAACCCCGAATTTTGAACCAGTGACAATCCTCTTTGGAAGGTTCAGATTATTCGTGCTTAAATCGCCAAAGTAGGATAATGCCCCCGGACTAACCTTTAATGAGAAACCCTGAAGGCTGGCTCCTTGCCCATTGGATTTAAAAATGGTTGATGGGATCAGGAAGCCCAGTAATATCAATATTTTTAAGCCATTGCTTTTCATGCCAATTACATTTATAAACCTTTTTATCAACATCATTGTTAAGCATCATAATACAAACGTAACATGAAAAAACTAATTGCGATTATTTTTTTATCGGTATTAATTTTGCACGCTTTTCCGCAAGATGCACACCAGCATGCGTAAGCACCCTGCTTAACAGGCTATGCTGGTTTTTTGTATTTTCGCCGGATAAATAATGAGTAACCATGAATAAGCGAATCATACCGTTAATATTTGGATTGATATTATCGGTTAATAGCTGGTGCCCGGTTTGGTCTCAGTCTACGGCAGATTGGATCAATGGATTTCCGGATGGCTGCACTTCTATAACAGCCGGTAAGCTCGCCACGGCCGACGGATCGGTTATTACCTCTCACACAGATGATAGTCACCGGACAAGGTCGTCTGTCGAGATCGTACCGGCTGCCGATTATCCCCGGGGATCAACTACCGATATGTACAGAAGGGTAAATGATGATACAAAAGCGATGCCTTCGTATGCATTTGTTAAAACCGGGGAAATCCCACAAATACCTAATACTTATGGCTTTATAAACTCTGCTTATCCGTGTATGAATCAGTATCAGCTCGGAATTAGTGAATCAACTTTCGGCGGTCGCGCCGAGTTAAGATCCGATCTGGGTTTAATAGATTGTCAGGATCTTATCAGGCTGATGCTTGAAAGATGCAAGACTGCCAGAGAAGCACTTATTCTCACAGGAGGAATGTTAAGCCAATATGGATGGAATGATGCGGGTGAATGTCTTACCATTGCTGACAAGAATGAAGTATGGCATCTTGAAATTGTTGGTCCGGGCAAGGGAAACAGGGGTGCGGTGTGGGTTGCCCAAAGAGTGCCGGATGATCAGATTTCTGTTAATGCAAACGCCAGTACCATCAAAGAAGTGAATTTGTATGATCAGGCAAACTTTATGGCATCTGATAACCTGTTTGAAGTGGCAAAAAGGAACGGTTGGTGGAATGAAAATGAAACCTTCCGGTTTTGTTACGCTTATGCACCTGAAAGCCGCACCAGTTTGGCCTCCAGAAGACGCGAATGGAGAGTGTTAAGCCTTCTTGCTCCTTCCCTGAAGCTTGATCCTAATGCCGAAAACTATCCTTTTTCTGTCAAACCCGATAAATTGGTGACCAAAGACGATCTCATAAAGCTCTTTAAAGATTACTATGAGGGGACAGAGTTTAACTTTATTAAAGACATTACGGTAACAGATGAACAGGGCAAGACAGTAATATCACCTATGGCCAATCCGTTCATGCCTTATGATATGAATAAGATTTTCAAAATTAACGGAGGCTGGGGATGGATGGGAGAAAGGACCATAGCCAGATGGTACACGATGTATGCAACCATAATCCAATGTCGCAGCTGGCTTCCTGATGATGTTGGAGGTATTGCCTGGCTTGCACTTGATAATGTCGCTACCTCCATATATATTCCGGTATTTTGCGGTGTAAATGATTTGCCGCAAACCTATAAAGTGGATGGAAGGGTAACGGGTTTTTCCACAGAATCAGCATGGTGGGCATTTAACCGGCTCGGTACCTTGGCAGCGCAAAGATGGGGGGATATGCGAAAAGATGTTGATACCGTTTGGTTGCCTTTGCAACAGGAAATCTTCCGCCGCACAGGGGAAATTGAAAAACAATTACAGGGTGTCACCAATCTGGCTGAACGTAAAACTCTCCTAACTGAATTTACCGTTAACTGGGGTAACGAAGTAGTGAAAAGTGCATGGAAACTGGGAGATTTGCTTTGGACTAAATATGACGAGAAATTCTAACCAATTGAATGTAAGTGAGTAAAAAAAAATTTCTACTGGATGCACTGAAGTATATCTTCTTCTTCGGTGTCGGAATTATACTCTTTATCTGGGTTTACCGGGGACAGGATCTTGGTAACATTTGGGAAGGACTGTCGCGTTTTCATTACGGATGGATAGGTGCTTCATTTATTGCCTTTCTTTTCAGTCATCTCTTCCGGGCCATGCGCTGGAGAATGCTGATCGAATCCATTGGTTATAAACCGGGATTGGTCAATACATTTCTATCGATTTTGGTTATGTACCTGGCAAATTATGCCTTCCCCCGATTGGGTGAAGTTACACGCTGTGGAATTCTTAAAAGGTATGAGGGAGTTCCATTTACATCCCAATTGGGTACAGTTCTGGTTGAGCGTATCGTTGATGTGCTGTTTTTACTCATCATGCTGGCTTGCATATTGGTTCTTAACTGGGATATACTATCAACTTTAATTAGTCCGGAAAAAGGAATCAGCGGTACTAAGATCTCTTTCCTCCAGTCCCCCTTATTTCTGGTATTTATTGGCTTAATGATTTTAACCACCTTGATATTATTTGTTTTCCGGAAACGACTCATGAATCTCCCGTTCACAGTAAAGCTCCTTTCCTATGCCGGAAAATTCACAGACGGCCTTAAATCAGTGTTCCGGTTACGGCAACCCATTGGTTTTGTGATGCTTACTGCTGTGATTTACGGTTGTTATTACCTTGGTACTCTATTTGTATTCAAGGCCTTTGCCCCTACTGCTTCATTGTCACCAATGGTGGCTTTGTCTGTTCTTGCTTTGGGCAGCATCGGGATGGTACTGCCAGTACCAGGTGGAATAGGTACGTTTCACTATTTCGCATTTAATACAGTGATTTTATATGGTGTTTCAATACCGGACGGACAATTGGTTACCCTTGTGCTGCACGGATCAACCACGATGTTTGTTATTATTATCGGCGCAATTGCACTTGGAATATTGCCGATTGTAAACAAGAGAAGGGAAATCGCTTAAGTTTTTTGTCTGATATTTTCGTTTTTTTTGAACTTAATACCTTTCATTTTGTACTATAACCAATATTGATGTATTTGAGTCTGAGGAATAATGAACATAGCAAGGTATAGTATTAGCGATTTGGAGAAACTTACCGGGATAAAAGCACACACCATTCGTATATGGGAAAAACGCTATAGAATTATTTCACCGGAACGAACTGATACGAATATCCGGTTTTATAGTGTCAATGACCTTCAGCGATTGCTTAACATCACTTTCCTCAATAAACATGGCTTCAAGATATCTCTGATATCCGGAATGAGTAATACGGAAGTTCAATCCGAAGTTGCCAGAATATGTGAAATGCCGGGCGCCGAAGACGGCTATCTGTCAGACCTGCTAAAAGCAACCAATGACCTCGATGAAGATCGTTTTGAAAAAATTCTGAACGGTGCCATTCTTAAGCTGAGCTTTGAACAATCTTTTCAACAAGTGATCTTTCCATTGCTCGAAAAGATCAACCTGCTATGGCAGATTGAAAAAATCAGTGCCTGCCAGGAAAGATTTGTGAATAATCTCATCAGGCATAAACTGGTAGTGGCCATCGATGGGATGGTAGGGCATAACCATTCTACCAATAAACATTATCTTCTCTATCTGCCTTCCGGGCAGTACGACGAGATAAACCTGCTGTATGCAAATTATCTGTTGCGTAAGGTTGGCCATCAGGTTATTTATCTTGGACCATCGATTCCTATTGAGCATTTAAGATCTCTTTCAAACCGTCAGTTTATAGACCATATTGTTGTATCGATTAACCAAGGCTATACTGATAAAGAGCTAACTTCCTATGCTGAAAAATTAGCCGGCATTTTTCCTGGAAAGAGAATATACCTGGTTTCAATTGGCTCTGATTTTCATGTTGTACTGCCAGACGAGATTCTGAAAATAACCTCCTATCAGGCATTCGCTCAAGCTATTGCTGTTTAAGGTTTTGTTTAACAGTCTCTGATTTCTACAAATCCCCTCTTTTAATGGTTATATTATTTAGATAGAATTTGTACTATTCTATCTAATTGGTTCTTATAGAGGTTATTCTGGCTACTACTAATTTAGAATCATATTCATATTGTAGCATTTTGTTTAGGCTAACATTGAACAAGATTTTGTTTTTGTTACAAGAGGATTTATATTTGTCTAAGAAAAATTTGTAAAAAGTATAACAAAAACCAAATCATATGACAGCAATAGAATTTAATCACCAACTGATGGGCATGCAATCCAAACTTGGCTTCTTTGCAAAAAGTCTGACTTCAGGCCCGGAGGATGCCAAAGATCTCCTTCAGGAAACGCTTTATAAGGCTTTAACCAACCGTGATAAATTTCAGGGGGATAAAAACCTGAAAGCTTGGGTATTTACAATTATGAAAAACACGTTTATCAATAATTATCGCCGGAATGTAAGGTCTAATACCCTGATCGACTCAACAGATAATTCGTATTATCTGAACCTCCGGACTGAATCGGTTTTTCAATCACCAGAGGCTAGCCATAATGAGAAGGAAATCAGGACCGCAATAAGTGAGTTACCTGAGGATTATCGCTTACCATTTGAGATGCACACAAAAGGCTATAAATACAAAGAGATTGCAGAATACCTTAGTCAACCGCTTGGGTCAGTTAAAAGCAAAATCTTTTTTGCCAGAAAACGGCTGATGGATCGGCTGAAGGATTTCAGATAGAAAAAAAGACCGGTAGTGCCGGTCTTTTTTTTATTTAGCTTTAAACCATCATTAGGATTGAGTGGTCTAAAATCAGAAATTAATAACAATTATTAATAACAATTATCATGAAACGTAATCTTATTCTTTCGATGGTATTAGTTCTTTTTATGGTTGGGGGACTTAATGCTCAGGATCAACCGCAACAACAGAATTTTCAGCAAAGAGGGCAGCAACAGATTGACACCCTTAAGAAGGAATTGGTACTGACCAAAGATCAGAATACCAAATTTGACGCAATCTATAAGGATTTCAATGAAAAGCTGGATGCTGCACGCAAGGCTGCCGGTGACGATCGTGAAGGTATGCGCGCAAAAATGACGGAAATGAGAAAGGAAAGGGATCTTAAGGTTGAAAAGATCTTAACTCCTGACCAGGTTAAGAAATTTAAAGCTTACCTCGAAAAGCAAGCAGCTGCAAGGCAGAATATGCAGCGTGGCGGCGGTGGCGGCGGCGGAAGGTAATTCAACCGATCAGCGAATTTCCAGACTTGATCTGAGCACAATTCCCTGTCCCTGAAGCGTTATCTGGTAGGTTCCCGGGGCAGGGAATTTGTATTCTGGCACAGGATATAATCCGGAATCTGCCTTTCTACTCAAAACCAGATCCCATTTCCATAAGTTTAATCCAATTGTGGCAGTAACCCTGCTGGCGTATATCTCCTTTTCCTTGCTGTCTGTAACTGATATGCTCATCAGCCCTTCTCTTGGTTGATACCAGTAAATCGCAGCCGGGATGTTCCTGCTCCAATCCCAGTCGCCCGGAAAATCCTTCCTGCCAGGCAAATATCCGGATTGCACCGCTAATAAGCATTCACTTTTCGGATCAACAGATTTAAAGTACTTTCTTACCGGAGCAACAAAACAGGAAAACAAACTCTGGCCATGAGTTGCTGCTACTAGATAGCTATTTTCTTCAGCCCAGGCTAGTTTCTGAATACTGGCCGTTGTCAGCCCTTTGCTGATGGAAATCCAGCTTTTACCTTTATCAGGACTTGTAAAAACTCCACGATCAGTTCCAATATAAATAAGATCAGGTAAATACGGATCCTCCAAAATAAAGTTGACCCGGTCGTTGGGTAATCCTGCAGAAATCGATTTCCACGATGATCCTTTATTCTCAGAAAGGAACAGATAGGGTTTGTAATCATCCACATCATTCGATTTCATCACCACATACACCCTGCTTTCCTGATGTCTGGATGAACAAATCTGCCCCACCGTTTTAATTGGCAAATCTTCACTGATTTCAATCCAGTTAATTCCATCATCACGGGAAACCCAAACGGCTCCCTTTTCGGTTCCTGCATACAGAAGTCCCGGTTTCATTGGTGATTCCGCCAAGGCATTTATTGCTCTGGATTTACGGAATGGATCTTCTGAATAACAAAGATCCGGACTAAGCCTGTACCAACTATCTCCCCGGTTGATGCTCTTATATACTTTATTGGCTCCGTAATAAAGTGTTGTGGGTGAATGTACTGAAATAAAATAAGGGGTCAGCCAACTGGTTCGCATGGGTGATTCATCAGCTTCAGTCTTAGGCTGAATAAAAACCGTTTCACCGGTTACCATGTTCTTGCGATTCAAATAGCCGTTCTGGGATTCGTAATAGACAGAACCCGGATCAGTAGGGTCCGGAATGGTTATGAAACCATCGCCCCCCGACCAGGGATCGAGCCACACATACTTCCAATCAACCGCTCCGTCTATTGGAGTCCCAAGTTTTATGGGCCCGAATATGCCTGAGTTATCCTGAGTCCCGGAATATGCTACAGATTGATTGCGACTATCGATTTTCAAATCAAACATTTCTGCTATAGGGATGGTATTGCTATGGAGCCAGTTTGACCCTTTATCAAAACTGAGGTAAATGCCCCCGTCGTTCCCAAGTATTAACCGGTCAGGATTAAGCGGATCAATAAAAAGATCATGATTGTCAAGGTGAAGGGTTGTAGCTGGATTGGGTAAAAGATGGCTGATTTTTCCACCCAACCTGGTTAATGTTTTACCTCCGTCCTTTGAGTAAAGAGTGTGCACCCCAAGAACATATATTTCTTTAATGTCAACAGGTGAAACCCTTATGTCTCCAAATGCCCAACCAAATCCGGAATAATTGTCAAGATAGGATGAATTCATTTTATTCCAGGTTTGACCTGAATTTTCAGATCGATAGATTTCGAGTCCGATGATCTCAGAATTGTTTTTGGAGGACTGATTGTTTCGGTTATCCAATGAAGCATAGACAATCTTAGGATGTGTGGTGGAAATTGCAAGTCCGATTCGACCAATACCACTGTTTTCCGGAAAACCTTCCAGGCACTTTTCCCAATGATTTCCAAAATCAGTTGATTTATATATCCCGGATTTTTTACCCTGAACCATCTCCCAGGCCGCTGCATAAATGATCTTATTCACATGATCCCATGCAACATCAACAACACCAACACTGTCGGAAATAAACAAAGCTTTTTTCCAGGAGTTCCCTCCGTCCTTGCTCATAAAGAGACCTCTTTCCGAATTAGGAGTCCACATGTGACCCATAGCGGCAACAAATACGAGATTCGGGTCATTAGGGTCGATCACAACACGCCCGATGTGATGACTGTCATGGAGCCCTACATTAGCCCAGGTTTTGCCCCCATTGACAGATTTATACACACCAGCTCCCGGATAGGTATAACCCCTCGTGGCCCGGAGGTTTTCCCCGGTACCCAGGTAAATAGTTTCCGGGTTGCTCTGTGAGACGGCAACATCCCCAATACTGAAGGTCGCCTGATCGAGAAAAATACAGTTCCAGGAAAGGCCCTGATCAATACTTTTCCAAAGACTTCCGGCTCCGAAACCGGCATAAATCACATTTGGCTGATCAATAGGGCAGTCAATGGTTTCAACCCGTCCGCCCTGAAAAGCCGGACCAATCTGTTCCCAGGGTAACCCGCTAAAAACCGAATGTGCCTCCATTTCCTGTAGTTTTTTGAACGACTCAAATGGATTTTGTCCAATCAATACCTGAACGGCCATTAAGAGGACAGAGGCTACGAAAAGAAATCTCCTCTTCATATGGGTTTTTTATTGTATATTCTGAGAGGCTCTCCGGCTGTATGAAGGTCGATCGATTTTATACAGCTCCATTCAGGTGGCGGATTCCAATTTTTAAGTTTTTCCAGCATCAAGGACTTTATCTTAATGATTCAACTTCGTCAATGGTTTTGGGTTTCCTCTTTCCCAAAACCCGATAGCCATCTTTGGTAATGACAATATCCTCTTCATTTCTGATCCCACTAAAAGTTGAATAAGCTTCAACATTCCGGAAATTAATGAATGATGCATTTATACCATCCTTTTTCCACATAGCTATGAGTTCCGGAATAAAATAAATGCCCGGTTCAATTGTTGCCACAAATCCTTCCTCCACCGGACGGGAAAGCCTTAGAGATTTGAGGCCAAATTGAGTGCTTTTTGGCTGTCCGTCATACCCAACATTAACTTCCCCCAGATTCTCCATATCATGAACATCTAAACCCATCATGTGACCTGTTCCGCATGGGAAAAACATCGCATGTGCGCCTGAAGCAAGGGCTTCTTCTGTATCGCCTTTCATTAGGTTAATGTCCTTTAATCCGTTTATAATAGTCCTGCATGCTGCATAATGAACTTCCCGGAATGGGACCCCGGGGGATAACTTAGCCAATGCGGCCTCATGGGAAAGCAGTGATATCTGGTAAATTTCTTTCTGCCTGGAGGTGAATCGCCGGTCAACCGGGAAGGTACTGGAAAGATCACC
>JBBAAF010000119.1:0-12044 GCA_041658425.1 Bacteroidales bacterium
GAAAAAACCACAGCAATGATCAGACTGAGCTGGAACCAACCTGAGAAAGTATCCAGGGTCTGGCTGTTCGACCGCCCAAACCTGAAAGATCAGATTACATCGGGAATGCTGGTTTTCAGTGATGGCTCAACAATCAAAGTTTCCGAATTGCCTAATGATGCCCGTTCCTGCAAAGAGTTATCGTTTCCAGAGAAAACCATTACCTGGATGGCCTTTTTCGTCAATACGGTGTCAGCAACAACCAGCAATGTCGGGTTGGCTGAGATTGCGGTGTTCAATAAATAGTATAAGTTTCCTCTGATGGCCTTCATTTTATTAACTTACTTCTCTGCGGCCCTCTGCGAAATATTTGCGCTCTCTGCGGTTTATTTAAGATTTAACCGCAGAGAACCGCAGAGTTTATTCGCAGAGAACCGCAAAGATCAATCTTTAGCAGTCAAATTTTAATGTCATTATTTCAGACCAAATGTTACTTAAAACAACATACATCATCGCTATTCTGGCCGCTTTTGCCGGATCATCCTATTCTCAGCTCGTATTCGAAAAGAACGAATATGTTGCCCGCAGAGAAAAATTGATGGATCAAATCCCGGATGGAATTGCCATTCTTCGTGGTGCTTCGTTGCCGGATGGCGATAGCCCCTTTTATCAGTTCAATAACATGATGTATTTCACGGGATTGGAGATTCCGAATTTGATTTTGGTGGTGGACGGTAAGGAAAGAACCAGTACGCTTTTTCTTACTATAAGCGACAATGACGCGTGGGGAGAAGGGATTTCAATTGATCTGGTTAAAGATCCGGGGCGGTTTAACGGAATCGAAAGGACCCTGCCCTATGATAATTTCTCCTCCTACCTCGCAGCTAAAGTTGAAAATACCCGTATCATTTACACTCCCTTTAATGCCGAGGAACTCCAGTGGGAGGTTTCTGCTGAAAAGACTCAGAGCCTGAAGAGTTCGATGACTAAGAATGAATGGGACGGCCGGCTTTCCCGGGAATTGCAGTTTGTTTCTAAGCTCAGGGAGGTATTTTCCGGGATCGATGTGAGAGATTGCTCTGCCAGGATCAGCGATCTGCGTAAAATCAAATCCAAAGCTGAAATCGATATTATGCGTGAAGCCGGCAGAATAGGCAGGCAGGCTCATCTGGCTTTTATCAGGGCTACCGGGGTAAGTGTTAAAGAATCAAACCTGGCCAATCTTTTTGAGTTTACCTGCAAAAAGGAGGGGGCACAGGGACTTGCATACAATACGATCGTTATGTCGGCCGAAAATATTCCCTATGGTCATTACCACCGGTACAACCGGATCCTGAAGGATGGTGATTTTGTGGTCCTCGATGCCGGACCCGATTACAATTATTATGATGTGGATTTCTCAACCTCTTTTCCGGCAAGCGGGAAGTTTACCCCTAAACAGAAGGAACTTTATGAACTTGCAAACGCCATACGCGAAGTCTGCGTAAAAAGCTATAAACCCGGAATAACACTTGGACAGGTGGGACAAAACATAAAAAAGCACCTTACCGACAATGGGTATAACACCGATGAAGCCAGGTTCAAAGGATTGATCAGCTACGGCGGCTATAATCATTCCATCGGTATGGCGGTTCACGATGGAATGGGAACCTTTAAGGGACCGAATGAGGAATTGCAGGAAGGATTTGTATTTGCCTGCGATATAAATATGATGTATCCTGATATTGAGATCGGTATCAGGCTGGAGGATACGGTTGTCATCACTCAGGACGGCTGTGAGGTGCTTTCCGCGGGTTTGCCGAGGACCGTAAAAGAGGTGGAAAAAATGATGGCTGGCCGGAAGAATGCACCACAGTAGACACAATAGAATTATGCAAACAAAGTATCTGGTTTTATTATTCGTCCTGATATCGAATATCGCTTACGGACAAAAGGTTGATGTGTATCAGCGGCCCATCCAGGTGGAGCGTTCCCGCGACTTTGATGCCATCCATTATAAAATTATGCTGAATGTTGATCTTGATAAAAAAAGGCTGACGGGTGAAAATCAGGTCACAATGTCGCCGCTTAATGACCAGTTGAGTAAGTGTGTCCTGGATGCTGAATACCTTGTAGTCAGTAGTATAATAAATCGGGACGGCAAGAAACTTTCGTTTGAACAGAAGGATAATCAGGTTTTTATCGAGTTAAACCATTCGTATAATCATATAGATACAATACAGTTTACGGTTAAATATACTCTCGATAAGCCCAACCTGGGTTTGCGGTTTATCGATGAATCGCCGACCAACCCCCGGCTCGTGTCATCCGATTGTTTTCCGAATAAGGCCCGACAATGGATCCCTTGCTATGACTATCCTAATGATAAGGTCACCACAGAAATGATTGTAACAGTTGATGAAAAATACAAGGTACTTTCCAATGGCAGGCTGGTTAGTGTAACCGACAACCGGCAACCGGCAACTGGCAACCGGCAACCCGCAACCAAAACCTGGCATTGGAGCCAGGATCTTCCGCATGCAACTTATCTTATCAATTTAAGTATCGGGGATTATGAAGTTATTGCGGATTCGCTGGGATCGTTGCCAATTAACTATTGGGTATATCATTGGCATGCTGATGATGCAAGAAGGTCATTCAGCAAGACTCCCCGCATGATCAGTTTCTTCAGTAAATTATATGGTTATAACTATCCCTGGGCTAAGTACGACCAGGTAATTACCCCCTACATGGGAGGTGGAGCCGAAGCCACCACAGCTACCCTTTTGGGCGAAGGAGTGGTGACAGATAAAAATGCCGAACAGGATTTTTCCTGGGAAAGGGTTATTGCCCATGAAATTGCCCATCAATGGTGGGGTGACCTGATCACTTTGCGAAGCTGGGAGCACACCTGGCTGAATGAAAGTTTCGGAACCTATTCCGATTATTTGTATACCCGCAACGAGTATGGAGAAGATGCTGGTGCATATGATTTGCTTGGAAAGAAAAACCAATATCTCAACGAGGCTCATAACCGGTACATCAGGCCGATCGTTTTCAACCAATACGATGATCCCGGGGACAATTTCGACAGCCATACCTATCCCAAAGGGGCCAACGTTTTGCACCTTTTGCGGTATATCCTTGGCGACGAAACCTTTTTCAGGACCCTCAGTACCTTCCTTCATGAAAATGCATTCAAGCCGGTCGATACCCACGACCTGATGAAAACGGTAAAAGAGGTCAGCGGTAAAAATATGGATTGGTTCTTTGAACAATATATTTTCAGCCCGGGTCATCCGGTTTTTGAGGTAACCAAGTCGTGGGATGAACTTCGCAAAACATTGAAAATAAATATTATACAGAAACAGGATTCCTTGCCTCCAGTGCCCATTTATACGGTGCCCGTTAACCTGGGATTTTCCTTTGCGGATAAAAAGGTTGTCAAGGAAGTCTGGCTGAAGAATAAGGTTGAGTCTTTTGAATTTGCCTTTGATTCGGAACCGCTTATGGTTCGGTTTGATGAGGGAAATTACCTGCTTAAGGAGTGCACTTTTAAGAAGGATCTGAAAGAATTGCTTTATCAGGCCGAACATGATGATGTGATCGGCCGGCTGTCGGCTGTAGATGAACTGAAAACCTTCGGCGGAGATCAGTATGCAATCAAGGAATGGTCAAAGCGCGCTGCTGAAGACTCCTTTTGGGCCGTGCGTCAGGCAGCGCTGGTGAACCTGGCTAGGTTTTCCGGCAAAATCCACCTTGATCTAATAAATGCCTGTACCAAAGATGAAAGTTCAAAAGTCAGGCAATCAGCTGTCCGGATTCTCGGAGACCTGAAAGATCCGGCATTGGTTAAATCATTCAAAAAAATATTTGAAAAGGATAATAGCTATGTTGTTCAGGCAGAGGCTCTGCGGTCGATCGGTAAATGCGGCGGCAAAAAGGAGATCGCTTACCTGGCTAAAGCTTCAGCGAAGGTGTCTTATCGGAATGTGGTCGGTAAAGCGGCCGCAGATGCATTGGCCTCAATCAAATAGTCTATTTTACGGCTGATCCTGTCCGAAACGTCCGGATTGTTTACTTTAGCATCGGTTGATTTATTTTCAGCCAAAAATCAAACAATGTCAGATCTCTGTGTAATTCCGTGTTCTCCGTGTCTCCATGGTAAAAGGAATAATCAATTATTGAGCATATGAAAACTAGAGCAAATTACCTTGTATTGTTTTTTTTACTGATTGTCATTCAGGCCAATGCCCAGGACCGGTATCAGGCCACCTGGGAATCACTAAAGAATTATGAATGTCCGGACTGGTTCCGCGACGCCAAATTCGGCATCTTTATTCATTGGGGTGTATATTCGGTACCTGCTTTTGAATCGGAGTGGTATCCCCGCCTGATGTACCTGCAGGGATCCCCGGCATACAAACATCACATTGAAACCTATGGTAATCAGAAAGATTTCGGCTACAAAGATTTCATTCCCATGTTCAAGGCTGAGAAATTCGATGCAAATGAGTGGATCAGCCTGTTTATCAAGGCGGGAGCAAAATATGTGGTTCCTGTTGCTGAGCACCACGATGGTTTTGCAATGTATAAAACGGCTATATCAAAATGGAACGCTGCAGAAATGGGCCCCCACCGTGATATCGTTGGCGAGCTGGCAGAAGCCTCCAGAAAGCAGGGACTGATTTTTGGCCTTTCCTCGCACCGGATCGAACATTGGTGGTTCCTTCAGGACGGCCGGAAATTTGATTCGGATGTCATGGATCCCAAGTATGCCGATTTCTATGGCCCTGCCCGCGAACAAAACGAAACCATGTCACCGGAGTTCATGAACGACTGGTTGCTGCGCTGTACCGAACTGATCGATAAGTATCAACCCCAATTGTTCTGGTTCGACTGGTGGATCGAGCAGCCTGCACTGGAACCGTACCGTAAATCACTCGCTGCTTATTACTACAATAAAGGCATGGAGTGGAACAAAGGGGTAGCCATCAATTACAAGAATATTTCTTTCCCGGATGGCACTGCCGTTTATGATATTGAACGGGGAAGCAGCAAAGCCGGCAGAAAGTATCCCTGGCAAACGGATACCTCTATCGGGGAAAAATCATGGGGATATATCCTTGGTGAGGAGAACAAGAGCCCGAATGAACTGATCGATGAATTGGTTGATATCGTCAGTAAGAATGGTAATCTTTTGCTGAATATCGGTCCAAGACCCGACGGGACCATCACACAAGAGCAGCAAGATGTACTGCTTGCCATCGGCAAATGGCTGAAAATTAATGGGGAAGGTATATATGGAACCCGTCCATGGGATGTATTCGGCGAAGGTCCGACTGAGATGGAGGGTGAATCTTTCAATGAAGGAAGCGGCAAGGGTTTTACCGAAAAAGATATACGTTTCACCGGGAAAGGTGATCTTTTATATGCCTACTTACTGGATATTCCGAAAGAAAAAATCGTTATCAAGTCACTGGCTGCCCAATCGAAATTCGGTAAGGTCGCCGGCGTGGAGTTGCTGGGAAGCACAGAAAAAATTGTCTGGGTGCAGAAACCGGAAGGACTGGTTATTCAGCCATCAAAAACCTGGCCGGGCGACTGTGCAATAGGATATAAAATCATTAAATAAATAAGATGAAAACCCTTGACAGAATGCTGGTTGCGTTGCCACTAATCTTTTTCTCCTTAATAGCTAACGGTCAGGATCGAAAATTTAATCATCAGGATACCCTTCGGGGATCAATCACTCAGGAAAGAGCTTGGTGGAACCTCAAATACTATCATCTGGATATTATTGTAAATCCATCCGACAGCACTTTGAAAGGCCGGAATACTATCCGATACCAGGTGACTGATCCTTTTCAGATTATGCAGATCGATCTTCAGGAACCGATGTGGATTTCGAAGGTATACCAGGATGACAAACAGGTGCAATTTAAGCGTGACGGAAATGCCTGGTTTGTTCTGTTGTTAAAAGTTCAAGAGCGTGGGGATATAAATGAGATTATCGTACATTTTGAAGGCCGGCCGCGTATCAGCAGGAATCCGCCCTGGAGCGGCGGCCTGTCATGGAGACGGGAAAACAACAACAACCCTTTCATTGTAACAACCTGTCAGGGCGACGGTGCCAGTATCTGGTGGCCGTGCAAGGATCATCAGTACGATGAGCCCGATAGCATGCTCATCAGCGTAACCGTTCCGGAAAACCTTACCGATGTTTCAAACGGCAGGTTGAGGGGAGTGGTACAAAATGCCGATCTCACAAAAACCTTCAATTGGTTTGTCTCCAATCCGATTAATAATTACGGAGTGAATGTCAATATCGCTGATTACGCTCATTTTTTCGAAAAATATCAGGGGGAAAAAGGAGTTCTGGATTGCGACTATTATGTGCTGAAGGACAATCTGGATAAGGCGAAAGTTCATTTTCAGGAAGTGCCGAGGATGCTGAAAGTCCTGGAGTACTGGTTCGGACCCTATCCTTTTTATGAGGACGGATATAAACTCGTAGAGGTGCCTTATCCGGGAATGGAGCATCAAAGTTCGGTTACTTACGGCAATGGTTTTAAAAACGGTTACGGGGGAAGGGATGTGAGTAAATCCGGCTGGGGAATGAAATTTGATTTTATCATCATCCATGAATCGGCTCATGAATGGTATGGCAACAGCATTACTTCAAAGGATATAGCGGACATGTGGATCCATGAAAGTTTCGGTGCCTACTCTGAAACTCTTTTTGTTGATTACCAGTTCGGTAAGCAGGCCGGAAGCGAATACTGCATCGGAACCCGCAAGAACATCGGTAACCGGACTCCAATTATCGGCCCCTATAATGTGAATACCGAAGGTTCAGGCGATATGTACAGCAAGGGGGCCAACATGCTGCACACATTAAGGCAAATAGTTAATGATGATGAGAAATTCCGGGGCATCCTGAGAGGGATCAGCGCGAAGTTTTGCCATCAGACGGTTACGACGGAACAGATTGAGAATTTCTTCAGTGAAGCCACCGGGATGGACCTGAAGCCTTTCTTCGACCAATATCTGCGAAATACAAAAATCCCATATTTCGAATATGCTGTTGAAGGAAAAACATTGAAATACAGGTGGAAAGATTGTATACCCGGTTTCAATATGCCGCTGAAAATCAAGATAAACGATGTGGAAAAATGGATTAACCCGTTGACGGATTGGCAACAGATGGATGTCGGTGTTGATGCAAAAATTGCAATTGATCCTGATTTTTATATTCAATCACAATAGGCACATCAGGTCACAATAGTTGTTTGTCGGAGGATTTTATGACCTGGAAGCAGGAGTTTATTTCTATACCCTAAAGGCAGGAAGTTTTGTGCAGACCAAACAGATGGTAATAACGAAATAAATGAGTCTCTTTAAAGAAAAGGAGACAGCCTCTTTTTTCATAGAATTCCTTAAGTTAAATTCCAGATACCAAATGACAAAAAACAAATAAATTCCAAATCCCAAAAAGCAAATCCCAAACGTACACCAAGCAACGTGCAACCTGCAACCGATAACTGAAAACTAATAACTGAAAAGATGATCACCTACGGAAGCATCTACGGATCAAAGAAGATACCGCTCAGGCTAATAATCCCTCCGCGTACCTTATCGATCCTGAATTTTAACGATTTGTTATACGAATAAACCAGGTAGGCCCCGCCGGAATGGTTCTTTACAATCTTCACCGGGGCGATCAGGTTGAGGGTGGCTGCATCAAACATCTCCACTGCCGATCTGCTGCCCTTCTTGTCCCAGTCTACGAAGTAAAGGGCTATCTGATAGTTCTTTGTGCCATTAATTCCGATCGTGAGGGACATGGTTTGGTCAGAGTTGGAGAAACATGCGGCATTTCGGGGGAACCCGTTGCCTGCATCCGGCGCCGGTGCCCTCTTATCGATAACTCCGGATGCCCAAACTGTCGGATCCGGCAGACCGTTCTTCGGGAAAGCCCTGAAATAGTCAATCGAAGTAACGTAAGATGGTAATGACCGTATATCGATGCCTTCGCCGCTGTAATTACACAGAATATATCCGTCTTTACCATAAGTGCCGCCCCAATTGCCGCTGGTAGTGGTATCAGTTTTAATAAACAGGGCTGCATATTCTTCCGGCTGTTCTTTATAAGCCGGAGTGGTTCCGCTGTACATGACAGATATTTCATAGCTTCCAGGCTGAACATCAGTAAAATAAACGAATTCCTTATCCTGATTTGCGCCGCTGATGCCGGTTACGGAATGCCAGGTGCCATCCCAGGCAAGTTTTCCATTGATTGAAATCTTTTTAATTGTCTTCTCCACTTTGGGTATACCGATTCGGCCATTGGTTTCTTCCGGTGCGGAAATATTGCATTTTCCAGAAGCGACATCAAAACTTGCAGATATAATTCCGTGAGGTGTTGGTGTGGCTCCCGATACCTGAGTCAAAGCCCTGCCCGGATGGGGAATAATGTTATAAGTTTTAAAGCCCGGTGAGGCAGGAACGATACCCAGCACCTCTTCGTTGAGCCATTTCACAACCCCTGCACCCCAGGGATGGCAAAGACTGGTTATACCCGACTGGGTATTCGGGACCGCATCATTCGGCCCGATGACCAGGTTCCAGGAGGGCCGGTAAGTTTCGAAAGTAGTAGTACCACCATACGCCACCATCCCGCCCCACATATCCCTCACCGACGTCAGGGCCTCATTAAATTTTTTCATCACAGCCATCGACTGCAAGATAAAGTACTGATTAAAAGGAGATAAGGATAAACGGTTAACACGGTCAAGGAACCACTTGTCATACAATGTGTTTTGTTCATTTTGGTTTAACAGTCCAGTATTCAATGCATCAGCTGCTGAGTGCAGTCTGTAATCCGAATACCAGACCGGGCTTTTCCGCAGGTCCGTCATTTTTTCAGAAGCATACTTTTCATATTTATCCTTCAGGTCAATCCGGCCAAGGCTACCCATGGCTGCTGCGAAATTCTGCCACGATCTGATCGATAGCATCTTATAGGCATTCTGTGCTTCGGGGCTCTCCTTGAACCAGATCTCAAATCCCGCACAAAGACGTTCGTCCCAACCGTAAAAGCTGAGTTTCGGATTGGTCCCAAAGACTTTATAAGCATCATCGAGCTTTTTACAGGCGTTGCCGATATAATGGTTAAGTGTTTCCGTATCTCCGGTATAATTATAGTAATCAAGCAGACTCAATACCCAGTAAAGCGAGTAGCTCCTGATCCCGTTGCTTTGTTCAGAGGTATTATCGATATTCTTTTTTATGAAATCGAAATTACCGAATGCTACCAGCGCAGCAGCCTGTGAGGTATGGGCATCACCGGTCCACGACATCCGGTCTCCGCGTTCCATCAGGATAGCACCGAAATAATCCTTACACAAGGATGCCTTCACCCCGTAAGCTGACATATACCAGGCCTTGGTCAGTATGGGGTCACTGCACGAAAAGCTGCCGTTGTAATTGGTCGGCTTAACCTGGCAAACTGCCCGGATGCCGGTTATATGCCATTGATTCCTAAAAGTTTTTACATGGATCCATGCGAAACGCACCCCTTCATAAAGCTCTTTATTCAATTCAAGCCGGTAGGTATTGCCATATTTAACCGGAACTGCCGTTTTTTCGACACCGGGTTCATTGTATTCGCTGATGCTCATCTCAATCCCGCCCGGGCAATCGGGACTGTCAAATTCCACCCAGGCACCATTTTCAAGGCCGAAATCTATTCTGATGGAACCGGTGCCTTGAACCAAAACGTCCGGACTATTTCCGGTCAAAGATCGAAGGTTTTTGAAGGATGTTGGTTTATCTGTATAGATGGATTCGGGCTTTAGCAAATAAATCTCCAATCCGTCGGATGCGATGGGATTAGGCCACTGATAATTGACAAGCGGATCTGGTGATTCGGGTATGGCCGGTCCTGTGAATTTTCCGGAACTGACATACGGATAGGGCTGACTAATTGGTGATTTTTCCCTGATGTCCTGACCATGGAGGCAAACAAGGCTGAAATGAAAAACAAAAATGCCCGATAATAAATAAAACAATACCTTATTCATGTCCGAAAGATATGTTTTATCGGTATTCGTTAGATTTTAAGTTTTTAATCAGTAAAAATGAAAGCGGACTAAAGCATGAAAATGGTTAAAAGGATAGTGGATAGTTACTCCGGCAAAACCCTGACGCTAACCTTATTATCACTGTTTATTGTTAAAAAAACAATCAGATCGGTCCCTCCCAGTTGATGGTTAACTCCAATTCTGCAATCCTTTATAGGTTTGCCGTTCACCAAAACCTTTGCGCCATCAGCGTTCCAGTTCTTTATGTAAATCGCTGGGTTCATGATCGGTGATTGTTTAGTTCCATCCAGGGTAAACTCGATGGATTTTGATTGATCAGCCAGATTTTCAATCTGATAACAGCGCTCGGTCCTATCATAACCGTTCGATTTAAAGCCGGTACTTTGAATAGTAAGCACTGGAGAATAGGCCCACGATCTTCCGAACCGGATTAATTCATTGATCTTCATGGTATTCATACCATATACCGCGTTCCAATATTCTCTGTCAGCCGTTTCGTGAACAACCGGATCGGATATCGGGAAACTCGTGCAATGGGAGGGTTTATCGGATGTACGCGTGGTTCTCCCGTCGCAGCGGGCCTGTCCCACCGGGAAATGATTGCACCCCTCTGCCTTATCATAGCCATCAAGACCTTCGTACCTGATATACATTTCATTACCCGGTTCAAAACAGATAAATGGTTTATTCCCGGACTTGAAATTGTACTGCTGAATGGTGAAAGGATATTTTTGACTCCAATCGAAAGGACCATAGGGGGCGACATTCGGATTTTCAACAAATGATCCTTTGCCCAGTTTTCCCTCATAATCAGCCGTGGTGGCATAATCTATTTCAAGCAGATCGGAAACTTTCTGGCCCGGATGCAGTAAAGCCAGGGTTTCCTGGAATTGCCTCGTAAAGCCCAGCGTTCCCTTTTTCCACGATACCTTCCGTATGGCTGTTCCATCAGGATAGATATAGTAATACTCATCAACCCAGCATTCCCAGCCTGTTTTGGGATCGACTCTCCAGGTGTTATTATAAGCGCTGACCGGGGCATATCTCCAGTGCACGACCACGCGTGCATCGTTATTCTCGATGATCCTGACATGCGAAAACCGGCAATGCCTGTCCTGCATGTGCTCAAAGCATCCCTCACGGTCATTGGAACTGTCCTCCCAGGCTTCCACACTCTGATCGGTCATCCAGTTCTCATTCTCCGAAACCCAAGATGGACTATACCGTGTTCCTCTCCAAAACATCAGCTTGATCGGTGACTTCCCGAAACACACCACGATATCCGGATCCTGATCAACCGGCCAGAGATTATCCCAGCCCGGATAATATTTGAGTTTGGTGTAAAATGCACCAAACCGGCGGGGATTTTTTTCGATGGTTGGAAGTTTGCGTATTGCGATGCCTGGATCTCCTGTCTTTATGGAAGCAAAGTTGCTTCGGACCTGGTCTGCCGACAAGGCAGTGTTGTATACCTTCACCTCGTCCAGTATTCCATCGAGACCAAAAAACTGGGCAACCGTCCCCCAGGAGCGATGGATGTCGGAAGGTTTGTCGGGAAAGGCAACCATTCCCAGAACAAAACTGGATTGAGTGGGTGTAACGGAGCCATTGATTTTTAGGTTGGCTTTCAATTCACCGTTGATATAAAGATTCATTTCTGAATTTGCCCGGCATACTCCAACAACATGCATCCATTTCCTCAAGGGAAGGGCGTCTCTTTCGCTGGTGCAGGATATCCATTGCTCACCGATGGCGCATTCCAGGGCAGCTTGTCCCAATGGCCCCACCATCAGCCGGTATCCCTTGACTTCGTTTGATTCTGTCGTCAATATCGGACACCAGTTCCATGGATATTCCCCCAGTGCGATCCAGGCTTCCACGGTGAATTCTTTCATTCCTTTGAGCTGCGTGGTTCCGGTACCTTTTAAACAGGCAGTAAACCCATCTAATGCCAGTCCTTTTCCTTTTACACCGGCAGCT
>JBBAAF010000120.1:0-12001 GCA_041658425.1 Bacteroidales bacterium
CGGTTCTGATTTTCATTGTTGATTGCCGATCTCTGGCGATACCTTGATAATAAGCGAAAGAAAAAAGGTACATTTACTTGTCCCCTTTTCTTTTATGAAAAATTCAATCCTGATAATATTGCTGGTTCTGGCTGGATGTGAAACGGAAGTGAATGTTCTATGTCCTGCGTTTCAGACCACTCCTATTATTTATGGTATAATTGATCCCTTCGACAGCGTGCAATCCGTTGGAATTCAGCGCAGCTTTCTTATCCGGGATGTTTCGATACAAAGGCAAACAATTGGTTTTCAATCGGGAAAGTGGATGTATTGCCTGGTTTGATGATTCCAGAAAACTTTTTTCATCAGTTCACTTTGACGCTAAATCGGACCGTTTCTATCTTCAATTCGATAATAACCAATTCAAAGAGTTTGTTGAGATTGATCCATATTCCGGTCAACATCTTCGAAATGTTAGAGTTAAAGATTTCAAACACATCGAGCAGTGTTGTTGCAACAATGATCGGTTATATTTTTTATATCAACCTGAAATCGGGAATCGCCTCAAGAAAGTTTATTCGATTTCTATTTAATACAAAATTTTCTGGGCCTGTAAAAGATTTTTTATCAAATCAATTTTTATATTTACGGCTGCATCAGGAGCCCCGGAAATGGGGGCACCAACCGAGCACAAAAGCCGCGGTGGTCTAGAATGCGGGCCGTCTGGTCAAAAAAATGTTTTCAGACAATCCCGATAAACTTGATGCAAAAAGCGTGTTTAACTTAACTTTTTGCACAATGACTAAAGTAAAAACTTTCCTATTTACGAGTGAATCCGTGAGCGAAGGGCATCCGGATAAAGTTGCCGATCAGATTTCAGATGCCCTCCTCGACGCCTATCTGAGCAGCGATCCAAACTCCAGGGTGGCAATCGAAACACTAGTCACCACCGACAGGGTGGTTCTGGCCGGTGAGGTAGGATCAACCACCCGTGTCGACCATGAAGCCATTGCCCGTAAAGTAATCTGCGGAATCGGATATGATCATCCCGGAATAGGGTTTGATGGACATGATTGCCAGATCACCAATCTGATACATGAACAGTCGGACAATATCGCCAAAGCTGTTCTGCGTGAAGATCCGGCCAACCAGGGCGCCGGCGACCAGGGCCTGATGTTCGGGTATGCCTGCACCGGAACCGAAACATTGATGCCACTGCCTATCGACTTATCGCACAGATTAATGCGCATCCTTGCCGACATTCGTCGCGAGGGCCGCGAAATGACTTACCTGCGCCCGGATGCGAAATCACAGGTCACCATTGAATATGATGAGCTGAATAATCCGCTGGCGATCCACACCATCCTGGTATCCACCCAGCACGATGATATGAATGGCATCGAACGGCCTGATCTGCTGATCGGAAAGGATATTGCGCGCGTTCTCATTCCACGCTTGCTCGATACCCTGCCCGAGGCAATCCGCTCATTGTATACCGACTCCTCAAAACTTCTTGTCAACCCATCCGGAAAATTTGTCACCGGTGGTCCCGATGGGGATACCGGCCTCACCGGCCGTAAGATCATTGTCGACACTTACGGTGGCTGGGCCCGTCACGGCGGCGGAGCCTTCTCCGGTAAAGATCCTTCCAAGGTCGACCGCTCCGGAGCGTATGCTGCCCGCTACATCGCCAAAAACCTGGTGGCAGCCGGTTTATCTTTGGAGGTTGAAGTACAACTAGCCTACGCCATCGGTCAGGCTGATCCGGTTTCCGTATCGGTTAACACCTTTGGCAAACAGCAAACTGACTTTAAGGCAAAAGACCTGGAACAGCTGGTCAGGGAAAACTTCCCACTCAGGCCTTATCACATCATCCGTGATCTTGCACTGAAAAATCCAATTTACCAGTCGACCGCCTCATACGGCCACATGGGCCGGACAAGCTATTCCTCCAACGGGATCAAATTCTTCCCTTGGGAAGAGACGAATAAAGCCGGGTCGCTTCGATAGATGCTTCACTGCGTTCGTCTAATTGTGCTCCCTTCGGTCGCTAATTATGCGCTTCGTGCTAATTATGCTCGGCTATCGCCTCGCTAATTGTGGTACGAAGGCCACAATTAGCCAGCGCGGCTATGCCAAGAAGACTTTAAGACGGGAAGAACGGGAGACGAAAAGAACGAAAAGACAGGAAAATGCGAATGCGGGCACTTGTCATCCCGGCGGAGGCCGGGACCCCTTGACGCTATACGGAGGCTTCTTTGTCACCCCGGCGAATGCGGCAATGGGAACCCTCCTAACCCCCTAACCCCCTAACCCCCTAACCTCTTAACCTCTTAACCTCTTAACCCTATATCCCTCACCAGCAAGTATTTGCATAACCTTATCACGAAAGTCCCCCTGTATCAAAATCTCGCCATCTTTTACGGTTCCGCCGACACCGCATCTGGTTTTCAATAATTTTCCGAGCGCTTCAAGGTCATTCGTTGATCCGGTAAAACCGGTAATGAGTGTAACAGCTTTCCCTTTACGGTTCTTTTTGTCGAGTTGAACAATCAGTTTCTGCTGATTGGCAGGGAGGGTATCAGGCTCACTCTGATCTTCCTTATCGTATTTAAAATCGGAACTCGTTGAATAAATAACTCCCAGCCGATCTTTCCAGTCTTTTGCCATCGGATTTGATTTACCTGCAAATTAAATAAAATGGTTAATTTTAAAACGATAAACCCAAACCGATGTTTAAACTGCAGCTGAAACTGGCACTCCGCCATCTTTACCGCCACCGGTCGTTTACATTCATTAACCTGACAGGATTGTCACTGGGATTGGCAGCATTCATTTATGTACTGATCCTGGTGAGTCATGAAACCCGGTTCGATAATTTCTATCCGGATAGCAGGCGGATCTATCGGGTGACCTCAACCCTGGTGAACGGAGATAAAAGAATGTCGAGCGGTTTTTGCAATGCCCCGGCGGGTCCGGCTATTACAGCGGAGATCCCGGGTATTGAATCCTTTTGCCGGGTATCGGCTGAAAATCAACAGAAGCTCCTTGTCGGATCAGATCACTTCACTACCGGAAGATTCCGCTACGCAGATGTGAATTTCTTTAATTTCTTTGGTTTCAAGCTCATCCAGGGTTCTGCGGACCGGGTTCTAAATCAGCCGGGAAGCATCGTTTTGTCACGGTCTGAAGCCATCCGGATATTTGCCTCGAACAACCCGTTGGGACAAGTGGTAAAAACCCCGGAAGGGATGGAATTTGTGGTCACGGGTGTTGCTGAAGATCCCCCGGCCAATACCCATCTTATTTTTGATGCAGTGGCCTCCTACCTTTCACTCGAAAACCGTCCCGGGATCTATCTGGAATGGGATGGCGGCTGGACCTTCCTGACCTACCTCCGCCTGAGCACCGCAATCGATCCGGATAATCTCGCGCAAAAGTTCCCGGCATTTCTCGAAGAAAAAATCAATAAAAAAATCCGGTCGGCCGGCTGGGAAATGTCACTCGGACTGCAGCCGATCCGTGATGTTCACCTCAACAGCCATCTCGATTATGACTGTCAGACGAACCGCAGCAAAGCAAGCCTTTTTATTATCAGCACCATCGCGTTTCTGATCCTGATTTTGGCCATCATAAATTATATCAATCTATCCACCGCCATCGCCTTCACCCGCATCAGGGAAACAGGAATGCGAAAAATAATGGGAGCTGCCGGTTCTCAAATCCGGACCCAGCTGCTGGCGGAATCCGTTATCCTGTCGCTGCTCGCCGGCGTAATTTCGATCTTCCTTTTAGTAAGCTTTTACCCGATGCTGAACCAGTTCACGCGATCGGATTTCGCGCTGAAGGATGGTCCTGTTCTTGTATCGATTATTACCCTTATGGCTACCCTCCTCACGGGATTCATTGCAGGATTTGGTCCGGCCATCTTACTCGGCCGGCAAAAACCCATGGCAGGAATTCAAAATACGATCATGGGCCAGCACCGGCAATCCTTCCGCAACGGACTCGTGTCGTTCCAGTTCTTCGCAGCAGTAGTGCTGATTGGCACGCTGATTCTGATGCAGAAACAAAATCGATTTGTCAGCAGTATGGATTTGGGTTTCGACCGGCATTCAATCGGCAGCCTGAATGTCAGTAAAGGATTTACGCTCAGCGATGCTGGCCGTGTAATCGATGAGCTGAAGAAAATTACTGAAATTGTTGAAGTCAGTATATCCAGTGAAATGCCCGGTTCCGGTGTTACTGCCAATGGGTACGCGTTGGAAGGCAAGGAAAATTTCGATGTGATCCGGACTATCTATACAGATGAAAAATTCCTGGATTGCTATGGGATCAAACTCAAAAAGGGCCGGAATTTCCGGGGAACGACCGGTTCCGATGCAAGCAGTTTTCTGGTAAACCAGGCTCTCGTGGATTTCGCCGGCTGGACCGATCCCATCGGAAAAAAAATCAAACGAAACCAGATATTTGAGGTGATCGGCGTGGTGGATGATTTCCATTTCTCTTCCTTGTATGAACCTGTTGAACCGCTGATTATCTCAGTAAATCCCAGGAACGACAGCTGGGAATATTTTTTCGTGAATATTCGCTTCAATACCACGGATGTTGCCGGTTTACTGAACAAGATCAAGGCAGTTTGGGAAAGAACCATGCCTGAACAGTTATTTGAATTCCAATTTCTTGATGACTATCTGGCCGGCGGTTATCAATCGCTCGGACAGAACCAGAAGATGATCACGCTTTTCTCTCTCCTGGCAGTTCTGATCGCGGCCATCGGGCTATTCGGGCTGTCTGCCTTTGTCACGGTAAGCCGCAGGAAAGAGATCGGTGTCCGTAAGGTAAATGGTGCCACCACGGCACAAATCATAACGCTGCTGAATTACCGGATGGTCCGTTGGGTATTGATCGGATTCGTAATTGCCTGTCCTGTTGCTAATTACGTTATGACCCGCTGGCTCCAGAGCTTTGCTTATAAAACGTCCGTATCGTGGTGGATTTTTTTGGTCACCGGTGCAGTGGTAGTCCTGATTGCCATCCTTACCGTTTCATGGGAATCCTTCAAAGCTGCCCGGCGAAACCCGGTTGAGACGCTGAGATATGAATGATGAACAAAGTACCCACCCCCTGCTCCTCCCTGTTTCAGGGAGGGGTATGAGCTCTAACTTTCCCTCGGAGAGGAAGCCCCTCCCTTCCTTAAGGGAGGGGTTGGGGGTGGGTACTTAACTAAAAAAGATGGTCCGAAGTTTCCTTTCAGCGAATGATTTTGCATCTATAAAGGGTGATAAAAACTTTTTTATGCATTATCTGGAAGTTAAGAAGTTAGCAGGCCGTTTTCGCCGAAATCCAACTGAAGCCGAAGAAAAATTGTGGAATTGCCTAAAAGGTCGGCAAATATCAGGAAGAAAGTTCCTCCGTCAGCATCCGATTATTTATCAGACGTATAAAAATGAATGCTTCTTTTTTATACCTGATTTCTACTGTGATAAGGAAAAGCTGGTCATCAAGCTTGATGGTGGAGTTCATGATGACCGGATTGAAAAAGATAACCATCGGGATGAAATCCTGAAAAGCCTCGGTTTGACCATTATCCGCTTACGAAACGAGGAACTGTCAGATATAGATTCTGTTTTACAAAAGATTCAACAACATTTTCGGGATTAGAAAGACGTACCCACCCCTGCCCTTGTGAGGAAATAAAGTACCCACCCCTGCCCCTCCCTGAAACAGGGAGGGGTATGAGCTCTAACTTTCCCTCGGAGCATAGCCCCTCCCTTGTTTAAGGGAGGGGTTGGGGTGGGTACCTTTGAGGGACCGGCCGTGAGGTGGATCGCTCTGTCAATCTGACTTTTCCACCTGCCACAAACAGTCTGGCAAACAAATTGATACACCATTTGCGGCATTAAAAAGTATAATATGAATCTCAATAATTTTACCATTAAAGCACAGGAGGCTATCCAGCAAGCGTTCACGATAGCCGAAGGATATCAGCACCAGGCGGTTGAGAGCGGGCATCTTCTGAAGGGCTTATTTTCGGAAGCTGAAGATGTGACACATCACCTGCTGGCAAAGGTCTCAGCCAATGCAACGGGTGTGGAATCGGCGCTCGACCGGATCATTCAGCGATATCCGAAAATCATCGGCGGTGAGGCCTATCTGTCGAAATCGGGCAACCGGGTCCTGACCAAAGCACAGAATCTCTCGAAAGAGGTTGGCGACCAGTTTGTTTCAGTGGAATATATCCTGTTGGGATTATTAGATGCCGGCGACGATGTAGCCCAGATGCTAAAAGACTGCGGAGTGAATGAAAAGCAGCTCAAAGCGGCCATCGCTGAATTACGAAAAGGCCAGACCGTGAACACTCAGACTGCCGAAAACACTTTCGACTCACTCAACCGTTTCGCCATCAATCTGAATGAACAGGCCCGGCTCGGCAAGCTCGATCCGGTAATCGGCCGTGATGAGGAGATCCGGCGCGTTCTTCAGATCCTTTCGCGGCGAACGAAAAATAATCCTGTCCTTATTGGCGAACCCGGAACCGGTAAAACCGCTATCGTTGAGGGGATTGCACATCGGATCCTGAGCGGGGACATACCCGAAAACCTCAAATCGAAACAAATATTTGCCCTCGATATGGGAGCCCTGATAGCAGGAGCCAAATACAAGGGCGAATTTGAGGAACGATTGAAAGGTGTTGTGAAAGAGGTGATTGGCTCGGAGGGGGAGGTGATTCTGTTTATTGATGAGATCCACACGCTGGTGGGGGCCGGTAAATCGGAAGGAGCGATGGATGCTGCCAATATCCTGAAACCTGCCCTGGCAAGAGGTGAACTCAGGGCCATCGGGGCTACCACCCTGGATGAGTATCAGAAATATTTTGAAAAAGATAAAGCGCTGGAACGCCGGTTCCAGAAGGTTTTGATTGATGAGCCGGATGTGCTCAGTGCCATCTCTATCCTGCGTGGATTGAAGGAGCGGTATGAGATGCATCATAAGGTCAGGATCAAGGACGACGCCATTATTGCCGCCGTGGAGTTGTCGCACCGGTACATCACCGACCGGTTTCTGCCCGACAAGGCGATCGATCTGATGGACGAGGCAGCAGCCAAGCTCCGGCTCGAGATGAATTCGTTACCCGAGGCGCTTGATGAACTCGAGCGGCGTATCCGGCAGCTGGAGATCGAGCGTGAAGCCATCAAACGGGAAGGCGACAAAGAGAAAATCACCCGTATTAGTGAAGAGATCGCCAACCTGTCGGACCAGCGGACCAAGCTCCGGGCCGAATGGCAGCGCGAAAAGACCACGGTCGACGAAATTCAGAAAAACAAATCGGCCATTGAGCAATACAAACTCGAAGCCGACCAGGCCGAGCGTTCACTCGACTATGAGCGGGTGGCCGAACTCCGGTACGGACGGATCAAAGAGGCTGAGCAAAAGATTGTTGAGCTGAACAAGGAGCTCGGCAACCTTCATATAAACGGAGCTCTCATCAAGGAGGAAGTGGATGCGGATGACATTGCTGATATTGTATCCAGATGGACCGGCATACCCGTTACCCGCATGATGCAGAGCGAAAAGGACAAGCTTCTCCACCTCGAAGAGGAGTTGCACCTTCGCGTCGTTGGTCAGGATGAGGCAATAGAGGCCGTCGCCAATGCAGTGCGCCGCAGCCGGGCCGGCCTGCAGGACCCGAAGCGGCCGGTGGGGTCGTTTATCTTTCTGGGCACCACGGGCGTTGGGAAAACAGAGCTCGCACGGGCCCTGGCAGAGTATCTGTTTGATGATGAGAACCTGATGACCCGCATCGATATGAGCGAGTATCAGGAGCGGCATAGCGTATCGCGATTGGTTGGTGCCCCTCCCGGATACGTGGGGTATGATGAAGGAGGGCAGCTTACTGAGGCTGTTCGCAGAAAGCCTTACTCCGTGATCCTGCTCGATGAGATCGAAAAAGCCCATCCGGATGTTTTCAATATATTACTCCAGGTGCTTGATGATGGCCGGCTGACTGATAATAAAGGGCGAACGGTCAGCTTTAAAAACACGATCGTGATCATGACTTCCAACATCGGATCCCATATTATTCAGGAAAAGATGTCGCATGTGACCGATGCCAACCGGGTTTCGGTTTATGAAGATACCCGCGAAAAAGTTTTTGAACTGATGAGGCAGACCATCAGGCCTGAATTTCTCAACCGGATCGATGAGGTGATTATGTTCACCCCGCTCAGTCGCGATCAGATTAAGGAGATTGTCCGCATTCAGATAGCCATCGTTCGGAAACAAATAGCAGGGCAGTTGACCCTGGAGCTTACTGAAAAAGCCGTCAACTGGATTGCTGACAAAGGGTATGATCCACAGTTCGGAGCCCGACCTGTTAAGCGACTGATTCAAAAGGAGATATTGAATGAACTCTCGAAACAGATACTGGCCGGAACGATCCAGACCCTTGTACCGCTGATTATTGATGCTGACGAAGATGGCCTAAAATTTAGAAACGAATAAATCTATCGTTTTTTACTCTCTTAACGTCCTTAACGTCCTTAACGCCCTTAACGCCCTTAACGCCCTTAACGTCCTCACGTCCTTCTATTCAAACCCCACTACCACGTCGCCTCTGAAGTTCTTCGAGGTAATTTCCTTCTGGATGGTCAGGTAATTAACGCGGATCAATCCATTGGTATGGTCATATCCGGTAATGTTACCGTGCAGGATAAAGCGATCGAATACCCACTGATTTCGCTGGTCATAGTGGATGCTGAAAAAAAGGAGATCCAGACTTCTATCGGTACCCTTGGATATGATATCCTGGTACTTGCGCTTCTTTATCTTCATCAACTGGGCATGGAATTACCTGACGTACGATCAGTCGCTCAGGCTCATAATACGCTCCGCTTCGCTACGCTAATTAATTAATAATTAGCGCGTAGCGCATAGTTAGCGACCGAAGGGAGCATAATTAGCGAGCGCCATCGAGCATAATTACTTCGACCGCCCTGTTTAACTGAGGATCCCTTGCGTTGAGCCGATCAAGGAAAGTGTTCTTAATATAGATATCAGGTTTTACTCCGGTTACTTCAAGATCTTGCCCATCAAGGGTGTAGCATCCCCGGCCGAGGTCATCTCGGCATCGCTAAGGGATTGTTCGTTGATTAGTAACACGATAGGCTTGTCGGATGGCGCAAAGTTCGATTGATTGGCCAGCTTGCCTCCCCGTGATTTCCACTGGAGATAAGTGTGCTGCGAGAGGAACCGAAGCACCTCATCGTGCACATTTCCTCCGGTGTTATAACGCAGGTCGAGGATCAGACCGTCCTTGTTCTCCAGGTCACGGGTCATCGTCATCAGAAAATTCTCGAGCTCCCCGCCGCCCATATCCTTCATCTGGGCATAAGCAATGCGATTTTTGCTTAACTCGTTCACTTTCTGTCGGTTGCAATCAACCCATTCATCATATAAATTACGGTTCAATGAGCTGTAGGCCATCGGATGAATTTTAACATCGAAATCAACCCCTTTGCGTTTGAAAGTCAGCACCATCTCAGGCTCCATGGCCGGCCGGTAGAAGTAGAAATCGCGGGGCATCGCGGCATTGACTGGTTCGCCATTCACTTTTACCAGCTCATCTCCGGTCTGTATATCGATTCCTGAACGATCAACCGCGCTGCGGGTAACCAGCCTTTTCACCGTGAACGGAGCCGATTCTTCATAGAGAATACCCGTTTCGAGGGTGGTGTAATTGAGCCGGCCCGTTTCCTCTTCTCCATAACTGCTGAAACCCTGATGTGAAGAATTCAGCTCACCGAGCATATCCGACATGAGGATCCGTAAATCATTCCGGTTATTCAGATAAGGCAGAAATTGCTGATAATAAGCTTTGTATGCCGGCCAGTCAGCGCCATGCAGACCTTCATGGTAATAGTCTTCCTCTATGTTTGCCCAGGTTTCTTCAAACATCTGATTGAATTCAGCCGACAAGTTCCGGGTGAAATTGGTATTCATCTCGATCTTATCTGCCTTATTTCCATCCAGATTCAGTTTGTAGATGATCCCGCCCGACAGCATATAATACTTATCCGCCGCTTTCACGATCCCGCCCGGGGCAGCTCCCTCAATCTTCTCTGTTTTAGGTGGATCCCATGGGGAAAGCACGGTTTTCCAGAGAGCTCCGGCCCCCATGGCATGATCGGAATAATAGAGGACGGTAGTTTTGTCACCCTTTTGGATGATAAAAGGTGAACCTTGTGATCCGAATGCCGGACTGATCAGTTCGAACCGTTCCCAGATGCGGTCGGTATCGATGGTGATGGGTGCGATAGTGTCCTTTTTGACTGCTGTGGAATCTTTTTTCCACAGCTTATCGAATTCATCCGTACGGAATGGAGTATCGGTTTTATCCAGCGCAAACCGGTAAATATGAGAGCTTCCGCCGCCTGTAGGATAGGTCGGTTTAGTGCGGTTGGTGGAGAAATAGATGTACTTCCCGTCGCCGCTCCACACCGGGTTCGATTCGGCCACGCCGGTACCGGTAAGGTAAACCAACTCAGATAGCCATTCCACGTCTGGTTATAAAGCAGTGTTTTATTATCGCTTAACCACTTGACACTCATAATACGCTCAAACCGCTTATCCTGGACTTCGTTTGGAGACGCATAGTTATGCGTCTCTACGGGATGCATTTGCACAATGTATTTGCCTTCGATATCGCTGACAAAAAGCTCACCCCGGGAGATGAAAGCGATCTTCTTATTATCTGGCGATACATCAAAATCGCTGATCTTGCCGGCGATGGAGAAGTTCTGTTCTTTGGGAAGGAGGCTGTTGCGGACGATGCGTATCGATAGTTTGCTGGTTTTATCGGTTGCCGGTTCGTAGGTAAACAGCTGATAATCTTTTTCGAAGACCACTTTCGAACCGTCGGCTGATACGATCGGGCGCTTGATGGAAGTCTTGAAATTGGTGAGGTTTTTGGTTTTTCCGTTCTCGAGTTTACCCAGATTGTATTCTCCGTTTTTCTCATCGGATACGAAATACACCATGCCGTTCTGATCGATGGTTGCCCACATATCCTTCCCGATCCATTCGGTATATTTCTTATACTCGCCGGTTTTCGGGTTATACGACTGGATATCGGGATTATAGTCGCCCTTGTACCGTTTGCGGCTTGCCATGCTCTGGCTCTCCCAGGTATCGTTGAAAAACAGCTCACCGGTTTTGGGATTTTCGGCCAGGTTGTGGATGGTGTTGAAATAATGCTCAAACAGCCGCACCGGGTTATCGCCCCCGACCGGGATTTTATAAACGGTACCGCTGTTCAGGCGGTTTGAGGTGAAGTATATCGATTTTGAATCCCAGCTCCAGTTTTCCACGTCGTCGTTGGCTGCATGCCAGGTAAGCTGGCGAATTTCACCGCCTTCCATGGGGATGACGAACACATCGGCATTGCCAAACTGGCGGCCCGTAAAGGCGATCCATTGGCCATCCGGCGAAATGCGCGCGTTAGTTTCGTAACCCTGCATAGCGGTCAGCCGCGTGGCAGTTCCGCTAACCACATCTGCTTTCCAGAGATCGCTCTCAAAACTGAAGACAACCGTTTTGCCGTCGGATGAGAGAGCCGGGGTGGAGAGGAAATAAGGCTCAAGACTCAAGGCAGAAGGCACAAAGCTCAGGAGGAGCAGGTAGAAAAGGAGAGATTTCATGATTGACGTTTTACTATTTGTGATTCCTAAAGTAAATAATTTCCGATTCCTAACTCACACTCTTCCCCCCTCCTTCCTTTATTAAGCGCATTGTCATCCCCGAAGGCGGGGAACTCTACCCTTAACCAGTGGCCTTCGCGGGGGCGACAAAGTTGCCTCGGAGTAGCGTGAAGGGGTCCCCGCCTTCCGGGGATGACAATGCTTTCGCGGGAATGACAAGGCCCCTCTACCTGAAATGCGGCGATTCCCTCAGCATCATGCCCAGCAACATCGTGATGAAGGTAAGGGCTACGAACAGGGTCATAAAGGTGCCAATGTATTGG
>JBBAAF010000121.1:0-11654 GCA_041658425.1 Bacteroidales bacterium
GAATCGGTTACCTGTTTGGATTTATCGGCCATCACGAGAAAACGGGTATACACTTCATCCAGGTTCCCGTTGGTATATCGATATCCAATACGGTCGAGGTGATGTTTCAGAGCTGCACGACCTGAGCGGGCGGTGAGGACGATGCTCGATTCATCAACTCCGACTGTGATCGGATCGATGATTTCATAATTCTCACGGTTTTTCAGCACTCCATCCTGATGAATGCCGGATGAGTGTGCAAAAGCGTTCCGTCCGACAATGGCCTTATTGGGCTGAACAGGCATGTTCATCAGGGATGAGACCATCCGGCTGGTTTGCATGATCAGGGGAGTATTGATGGTGGTGATCACCGGGAAATCCTTTCGGGTTCGCACCGCCATTACAACCTCCTCCAATGAACTATTCCCTGCCCGTTCGCCGATCCCATTGATGGTAACCTCCACCTGCCGGGCTCCGTTCATCACACCGGCGAGGGAATTGGCCGTGGCCATTCCGAGGTCGTTGTGGCAATGGGTTGACAGGATAGCTTTATGGATATTCGAAACATTATCAACCAAATATTTGATTTTTTCACCGTACTCATAAGGCATGCAATAACCGGTAGTATCCGGTATGTTAACCACTGTTGCTCCGGCCTTGATCACAGCCTCCACAACCCGGGCGAGGTATTCGTTATCGGTCCGGCCGGCATCTTCAGCAAAGAATTCAACATCCTCAACAAAACGTTTAGCATATTTCACTGCATGAATAGCGCGATCGATAATTTCCTCCGGATTTGATTTCAGTTTGAGTTGAATATGATAGGGAGAGGTGCCGATTCCCGTATGGATTCTCGGTCGTTTAGCACTTTTAAGCGCTTCAGCGGCAACTTCGATATCCTTCTCAACAGCTCTGGTGAGACCGCAAACGATGGGTTCGCGAACGGCCTTTGCAATTTGCACGACGGCCTCAAAATCCCCGGGACTTGAAACCGGGAACCCTGCCTCGATAACATCGACACCAAGTGCCTGAAGTGCCAGGGCCACTTCAATCTTTTCAACTGTATTTAACTGACATCCTGGCACTTGCTCCCCGTCGCGAAGAGTAGTATCGAATATAAAGAGGTGTTCCATTTTTGATATGCTGATTAGTTGATGTGCTGATGTGCTGATGTGCTGATGTGCTGATGTGCTGATGTGCTGATGTGCTGATGTGCTGATGTGCTGATGTGCTGATGTGCTGATGTGCTGATGTGCTTATTAATTGATGTGCTGATGTGCTGATGAAAGATGCACTGATTTGAGGGTCTTGGTTATTGCATTAAATTTATGGCAGATTAGACCTTAAAACGATTATAATCAATAGGATCTAGATTCTCGCTATCTTCTGATAATCAGCACATCAGCACATCAAATAATCAGCACATCTTTTCAGGGCCGTAATTTTCTGACCTGGGCGCCGGTTCTCCAGAGTTCGGATTGGCGGAGTTCGGTGAGTTCGGCTTCGAGTTTTTTTCGATAATCGGGCTGGCGTCCGGCTTCGATGGCTATTTCAGCTTCTTTGCCCGAGACAACACTCTGATACAATTCATCATACACGGGTTCCACAGCTTTACGGAATTTATGTCTCCAGTCGAGAGCCCCGCGTTGCGCCGTGGTGGAACAGTTGGCATACATCCAGTCCATCCCGTTCTCTGCTACGAGCGGCATGAGGCTTTGGGTAAGTTCTTCAACGGTTTCGTTGAATGCTTCTGAAGGGCTGTGACCATTCTTGCGCAGGCAATTATACTGAGCCTCAAATACTCCTGCGATAGCTCCCATCAAAACGCCCCGCTCGCCGGTCAAATCGGAATAGACCTCTTTACGGAAAGTCGTTTCGAACAGATACCCGGATCCGATTCCAATCCCCAGGGCGATCACTCTCTCACGTGCTCTCCCGGTGGCATCCTGATGAACGGCAAAGCTGGAATTCAGTCCCTTACCTGCAAGGAATAACCTTCGGAGGGAGGTACCCGAACCTTTGGGTGCAGCCAGGATTACATCCACATCAGCCGGAGGAACAATTCCTGTTTTCTCACTGAAGGTTACACCAAAACCGTGTGAAAAATAAAGTGCTTTTCCCGCGGTCAGATTCTTTTTCACGGTGGGCCAGGCTTCAATCTGACCGGCATCACTTAAAAGAAACTGAATGATCGTTCCACGCCTGCAAGCCTCATCGATTTCAAAAAGCGTTACATTTTCAATCCAGCCATCAGCTTCAGCCTTTTTCCAGCTTGCACCTCCTTTACGCTGGCCAACAATAACATTCATCCCATTATCTTTGAGATTCAGCGCCTGGCCAGGTCCCTGAACACCATATCCTATAATTGCAATAGTTTCATTGGCAAGCACTTCGCGCGCCTTTTCCAATGGAAATTCATCACGGGTGACCACTTGTTCGGTGACACCGCCGAAGATCATTTCTGCCATTTTATTAAATATTAGCTGATTACTTGTCTGGTTTTTTGTTCACTTTCTGAAAATCCCACTCTGACAGGTTCAACAACATGAAAAGCCTGCAGAACTTCTATCTGCTTTTCCAGTTGTTTAACCAGGGTATGAATCGTGTGCGAATCAGTCTTGACTACCAGGTTGATCCAGGTTACTCCGGGGACTGCCGATTCATGAAGGGTTAACCGTTCGATGTTCAGATTTTTCCGCGAAACCAGTTGCGCGATCCTCAGCAACAGCCCAATACGGTCATGGGCATAAACTGTAACGAGATAACTGTTTTTCATACTATTAGTGTTAAATTTTTTTCTAACCACATTTCCGAAACAGGAACCCCGGGGGGAACCATCGGAAAAACATTTTCTTCGGGATCCGTTACAACCTCCAGGAAGCAAGGTCCATTTGAAGCCAGCAGCCAATCGATTCCGGAATCTATTTCCCTTGAGGTTGATATCCGCTTTGACGGCAATCCCATCGCATCAACTACTTTAACAAAATCAGGATTAAGAAGTTCAGTACTGGCGTAGCGCTTGGCAAAGAAGAGCTCCTGCCACTGCCTGACCATTCCAAGAAAACCATTGTTTAGCACAATAACTTTAACATCAGTCTTTTCCTGAACAATAGTCATGATCTCCTGCATGGTCATCTGGAATCCGCCATCACCGATAAGGGCCAAAACGGGTTGGTCGGGACAGGCAATTTTTGCTCCGATAGCAGCGGGCAGTCCGAATCCCATGGTACCCAAACCACCGGAAGTGACCATACTGCGAGGCGTATTGAATTTATAATACCGGGCCACTTTCATCTGATGTTGTCCCACATCGGTTACCACCAGAGTATTGGATGGGAACCTTTCGGATAATCTTCTGATTATGGCGCCCATCTGGATTTGTTCCCCGGAAAGGGAAAGATCGCTATTCATCACTTTATCGGTTTCCATTTCTTGCAGTACCCGGAATTCAGCCACCCAGTCCTCGTGCAGGGCGGGTTCCACATAATCTATAAGGGATCTCAATACACGGGCAGCATCGCCGACTACAGCCAGATGAGGCTGCATTACCTTCCCGTGTTCAGAAGCATCAATATCGATATGGATAACCCTGGCATTCGGAAGAAATGTCGACGGGTCGCTGGTAACACGGTCGTCGAAACGCATGCCAACAGCCACAATCAGGTCGGCTTTAGCTGAGAGTACATTGGGGGCATAATTTCCATGCATGCCCAGCATACCCATGTTGAGCGGGTGATCGGCAGGTATAGCCGACAGCCCCAGCAGAGTGGATGCTGCCGGCAAACCGGCCTTGTCAATCAACAACCTAAGCTCATTGGATGCATCAGACAATAGCACTCCCTGTCCCCAGAAAAGTATCGGGCGTTCCGACTGGTTGATCCAGTCGGCGGCCCGTCGAATCTTTTTATCATCAGGAACAGGCTCCGGATGATAGGAAGGCATTCCGGCACATATCTGATAATCGAAGTGAATCTTTTCAAGCAGTACATTTTTCGCAATGTCTACCACAACTGGTCCGGGCCTGCCTGTCCGGGCAATATAAAAAGCCTGTGACAGCCCCTGCAAGAGATCTGCTGAGCTGGTAATCCGGATATTCCATTTGGTTACCGGTGTTGTAAGTCCAAGTATGTCAGCCTCCTGAAAAGCATCGGACCCGATCAGCCGTGCATTCACTTGTCCGGTTATACAGACCACCGGAGTGGAATCGGCAAATGCATCGGCCAGTCCGGTCAGCAGATTAGTAGCCCCGGGGCCGGATGTTGTGATACACACACCTGTTTTACCGGAAACCCTTGCAAATCCCTGGGCTGCATGAATGGCTCCCTGCTCATGGCGGGTGAGTACGTGCCTAATTTGGTTTCCAAAACGGAACATTGCATCGTAAAGCGGCATGATCGCTCCGCCGGGATATCCGAACAAGGTTTCTACCCCTTCTGCCTGCAGCGCCAGTATGATTGCATCGGCGCCGGATATGTGGTTTGAATCGCTCATTTCTGTTTGCAGTTATCAGTTATCGGTTGTGATCGTTGCGGGTTGCAGGTTGCAGGTTGCAGGTTGTTGCCGGTAATCGGTTGCCTTACAGCTCCGGTATGAGAGGGGCCTACCATCGTTGCATAGGCCTGCAAGGCCCTTGAAATCGGTCGGTTCCGGCGAGCCGCACGTAGAGACGGATGATCATCCGCCTCTACAGAAAGGTCTGATGAATTAAGTGTTCTCTCGTCCAAATCAATCCGGATGACATCGCCATCCTTTACCCTGCCGATAGCACCATCAGAGGCAGCTTCCGGAGAGATATGCCCGATTGATAAGCCTGCTGTACCACCCGAGAAACGGCCGTCGGTGATCAGGGCGCAGGATTTATCGAGCCCCATGGATTTCAAATAGGAAGTTGGATAGAGCATTTCCTGCATACCTGGACCGCCTCTGGGTCCTTCGAACAGGATCACGACAACATCACCTACTTTCACTTCTCCGCCCAGGATTCCCTCCACTGCATCATCCTGAGAATAATAAACCTTAGCCGGACCACTGAACTTTCTCATGAAAGCCGGTACTCCTGCAGTTTTCACCACGGCGCCATTCTGCGCAATATTTCCATACAGGACAGCGAGTCCGCCATCCGGACTGTAAGAATTCTCAACATCCCTGATGCAACCTGAGCGGCGGTTGGTGTCGATGGTTGAATAAGTATTATTCTGCGAACCCATTTCGCGGTTCATACCGCGTCCACCCGGAGCTGACAGCGCATTGACCAGGGCTTCGGCACAAACATTCGGAGAAAGGATATCATATAGATCAATAGCCTGAGCTACCGTCAGTCCGTCAGCACGTTTCAGTGTGGAATCTAACAAACCTGCTTTGTTCAGTTCTGCCATCAGGCTCATCACCCCTCCGGCACGATTGAAATCCTGAACATGATAATGTGATGAAGGAGCTATTTTACAGAGGTTCGGTGTGACCCTCGAAAGTTGATCGCAGTCGGCCAGGGTAAATCCTGCTTCAGCCTCATTGGCGATGGCCAGCAAATGAAGAATGGTGTTGGTAGACCCGCCCATGGCGATATCCACGGTCATGGCATTCAGGAAGGCTGCACGGCTGGCGATGGATCTGGGAAGTACTGATATATCATCCTTAAAATAATAAGCATTGGCCATTTTCACGATTAGCCTGGCAGATTCTTCAAAAAGCCTGCGGCGGTTTACGTGGGTGGCCAAAACGGTTCCGTTACCCGGAAGGGCTAATCCGAGTGCTTCGGCCAGGCAGTTCATGCTGTTGGCGGTGAACAGTCCGCTGCAGGATCCACAGCCCGGACAGGCATTCTCTTCGAGTGCTGCCAGATCGGTTTCGCTGACCGATTGATCGGCAGCAGCTACCATTACATCCACCAGATCGAAGTCCTTATCTCCTATCCTGCCGGCCTCCATAGGTCCGCCGGATACAAAGATGGCCGGGATATTCAGGCGCATGGCGGCCATCAGCATTCCCGGAGTAATCTTATCACAGTTGGATATGCAAACCATAGCATCCACTGCATGGCCGCTGCACATATACTCTATACTGTCGGCAATCAGGTCGCGGGAAGGCAGAGAATAGAGCATTCCGGCATGGCCCATCGCGATACCGTCGTCGATGGCTATGGTATTGAATTCTGCGGCAAAACAGCCCAACTTCTCAATTTCATTTTTGACCAGCTGGCCAACATGCTGGAGATGAACATGGCCGGGCACAAATTGGGTGAAAGAATTCACCACGGCAATAACAGGCTTGCCAAAATGGTGGCTTTTCATCCCGTTGGCCCTCCAAAGGCTCCGGGCTCCGGCCATCCGGCGTCCTGCTGTAGATGTATCGCTTCTCAATTTTTGCATTCGTCTTTTTTCATTTAACAAAAAAACCTTCGCGTTTCCGGGAAGGCTTTGTCTTTTATTTGCTTGTCCAAAATTATTCAGACTGTGCAGACCTTTCCCGGTTTAACTCCTCCACGAGGAGGCCGTTAATAAGGATAACACCGAGGACTAGGGTTTGCAAGCTGTTTTTCATTTCGTTTCTGTTTTAAATCAAAAAGGCCCCTCTCGTTTTGAGAAGGGCCTTTGTTATTTGTTTTTCAACCTGTTAACAACCCTTCTCAGCTCCTAATCACGAGGAGGCTAATAAGGAGAATGCTAATCGACAGGTTTACGTTTTTCACTTTGTTTTTGCGTTTTCGTGCAGTCAAAGGTAAAGCAGAATTTCTGTATAAAAAAAGCATTGGATGCACTTTTATTGCAAGCTTATCAGTCATAACGCTGATTATCAGACTAAAAAAATATGATTTGGTGATGTGATAATGAAGGATTTGGAGTGAAAATCGGGAAATATTCCGGAAATCATGTTTGAGCGGTAAGTCCAGCAGGGTGTTTTATCCAGGATAGGAAGAGGCAAATTCACTTTTGGTGAAGGCAAAATCTATCTCCCTGAAGTTTCTGCAAAGGATAAAAGGCTTTACTCTAAACTGCGTAAGCAATTCCCTTACCTGCAAATTTGTATTTGGAGCACTTCCCTAATCAACGAGTTCATGCTACATCAACCGGGAAGGTTTTTCACCCTGATTGAAACAGAAAAGGAAGCCATCGAATCGGTGTTGAAATTATTACCCGATATGCGATAAGCGAAAAAGAAGCATTCATTGTAAGACCGCTTACAACTGAAGCTCCAACTCAAAAAATTCGTGGGCTAGAAACAGTTACACTGGAAAAGCTGTTGGTGGATATCTTCTGTGATGAAAATATTTTCGCCCCTCAGCAAGGAAGTGAAATGACCTATATCTTCAAAGAAGCCACTGAAAAATACATCCTTAATGAAAACAGGATGCTTCGATATGCCGATAGAAAAAGGAAGAAAACCAATTTTGAAAACTACTTAAATAAGGTTTCGAAATTCCGGCATAAGGATCATATTGCTGATTAATAGGATCCTATGATCTCCCGAAGAACGAGTTTTCTTTTACGGTAGAGAATGACATCGTCATCGCTGTCAACAACAATAATCATCTTCTAACGGTTCCTGCTTCTGGAACCAGCACATAGGTATTCGCAGCCCCGGGTAAGATGAAATTTGCTACTCACAGAGATAATGGCTAAATTTGAAGAAACATTTTAAAGAATGAAAACGATTAGCATAGAATTAGATAAGAATCAGTTTATGAGGGTGCTGAAAAAACTTGACTATAATGATAAATTAGAGATACTCAATGAGTTGAAAAAATCTTTATTTCTGAAAAGGTTCAATAAACTTCTAAGATCAACTAAGACAAATGATTTGACATTAGAAGAAATTACAAAAGAGGTTGAATCGGTAAGGAGACAAAGATATGAAAAAGGCAAGCAGATATTATAAGGTTAGGTTGATTCCAACATTTGGATTTCGTTTCTAATAGGCAAAAGATTAAAGGGGCTTCAAAATTATATTGATTCAGAATTTGTTAAGATAATTATCTGCGATGAGCAATATGCAGAGTTGACGGAAGTATTTAAAAAACCAAAGATTAGGGAATTCTTTTCAAAGGAGCAAATTGTAGAGTTTTTTGAGTTGTTGCATGAGTCATCAGAAAATGTAGTGATTAGAACAAAGACAAATCTTTGTAGGGATTTAAAAGACAACTACCTGGTAGCATTAGCAATTGATTCAAATGCAGATTTCCTGATAACCGGAGATAATGATTTGTTAGAACTAAACAAGATAGGGAATACAATTGTCATTAAATTCAGTGATTTCGACAAAGTAATAAAAGAATAATCTGCCAGGCCAGACACAAACTGGCTTCTTAGACCCGATTATAAGTACAACACTTTTGGCAAAAAGAACAGTTGCCATCCCCGAACTGGGTTCTTTCCCTAAAAGAGTTCTTTTTCTCCCGGAACGGTAACCGATATCAGATTGATTTTGAATGCAGTCTTTGAAAAACTGGCCTCCGGAATCATCCTTGCGAATAACCATCCCTCAGGAAATCTCAGTCCGAGCGATGCCGATATCAAGATCACCAAAAAGATCAAAGATACACCAGCTCTTCTGGACCTCTCAGTTCCCGACCATATAATCGTATCCAGTCAAGGTTATCTGCCAATGGCTGATGATAATCTGATGCCGTAGGAGACTATGTAGCCGGAAGGCTGCCGTTTTTGAATCTGCAATTTATAAAGGTTACCGGAATGCCATCTACCCTTAAAAAGTTACCAGTTACACAGCCAACCCTGCATTTTATACAATTCGAGTTTAAATCTCAATTACTTTTCATAACTTACCTCAAAATGAAAATAGCAAAGGGTCATAATTAAGCCAGCAGTGAACCATGCTAACTTAATAACGGCTAAAAAATACAGAACAAAATGAACAGAATATTTATTCTCATGTTGCTGATTGGCGTCATACAACCGACCACGGTAATGGGTCAGGCAATCATGCTTAATTCCAATCAATCCCTGCCTTTAGTAGCTAACGCCGGTAATGATGTTACTTTGATCACTGGAAATTCGGTTGTTCTTGGAGCAAACCCTTCAGCAGCGAATGGTTATGGCAGCTACCTTTACGTGTGGAGCCCGGCTCTTGGTCTGGATGATCCCACCAAGGCCAATCCTCTTGCAAGTCCTACGGTGACGACAACCTATTTATTGACAGTTAATGATCTTCAAAACTGTTCGGTGGAGGATGAGATTACTGTGACAATTGAGGCATCCGGCATTGATTTATCGGCAGACTTGATTTTAAGGTGTATCCCAATCCGACAGACGGTAACCTTCTCCTTGATATTCTTGGAGTTTCCGGATCACTCATTTTAAAGGTAATCAATTCAACCGGAATAGTCGTTCATCAGGTTAACCGGGATGTTGGTCCTTTTTTCCGGGAGGAACTTGATACCCGTTTTTTCCCAAAGGGCAATTATTTTGTAATATTGATTTACAATGGCAAAGTGATAACAAAGCCGGTAATTATCCTGTAATTATCCTATCCAAAATGTTTATTCCATATCCAAAAACCAAATTCACCATGAAATCAATACTTTATAGATCCCTTGCAATAGTTTTCTCTCTTTCCATATTACTTGCTAATTTTAATCCATCGGTTGGTCAAGTACTCACACTAAAATCTGGATCAGTTGTTGAAAAAAGAATATTACGGAACCAGCCACAGGAAGTTCAGGTGATAGACCCCAGGGGCAACTTGCAATGGCAACAATCAGACGATGGGATCAACTGGCGTAATTGGGTTGGTAAAACTGAAATCAGCGTTTTTGTTACGATAAATAACATCTTGTTTTTTTGATGTGCCATCCAGGAAGCCGATTGTGATGCTGTTTATAGTGATGTATTAAAACTTATTCCGATTGAACTGCCCACTGTTACTACAAATGCATTGTCGGAAATTCAAAAAAGTTCTGCAGTAGGTGGTGGCAATATTATCAATGATGGTGGTGATCTGATTCAACAAAAGGGAGTTTGTTGGTCCCTTAACCAATATCCAACCATTAGTGATCATAAGACGATAGATGGAGAAGGAGCGGGAAGCTTTTCCAGTACTTTGACCGGTTTGAATCCGGGAACCCCGTATTACGTTAGAGCTTATGCAGTCAACAGTGCGGGAACAGCCTACGGCAACCAGGTAAGCTTTACTACTGCTTATGAAATTACCTTGCCAACCATAACCACAAGCTTCATAACCAGCATAACAAGCACCACGGCATCTGGAGGCGGCAACATAACCAGCGATGGGTATGCAACTGTTACAGCCCGTGGAATTTGCTGGTCAACGAGCCAGAATCCGACAACATCCGATGCAAAAACTTCTAATGGATCCGGTACAGGATCTTTTACCAGCAATCTGATAGGTTTGATTCCCAATACCACCTACTACGTACGGGCTTATGCAACGAATACTGCTGGTACGGCTTACGGTGAGCCGGTTAGTTTTAAAACAGATCCGGGGTTACCGACCGTAATAAGCGCTACCATCACTCAAGTGGCGGAAACCACTGCGAGCGGTGGCGGCAATGTTATGAGTGACGGAAATGCACCTGTTACAGCCCGTGGTATGTGTTGGTCCACTTCGCAAAATCCGACCATAACAAATAGCAAGACCACTGATGGCGCAGGATTAGGTGTTTTTACCAGCAGTTTGACGGGATTATCTCCTAACACACCTTATTATGTCCGAGCCTATGCAACCAATAGTGCCGGAACAGCTTACGGTAACCAGGTTACCTTTAACACTGTCCCAGTTATTACATTGCCAATGGTCATAACTTCAATAATAACAAACATAACCGAAACCTCTGCAACTGCTGGTGGGAATGTTACTGCTGATGGTGGAGCAGCAGTAACAACACGTGGTATCTGCTGGAGTAAAAATCCGAATCCGACTACTGCAAACTGGGTAATTGACCATAGTCTTGTGCCTTCTTTTACCGTTAACCTGACAGGGTTATTACCCAATACCACCTATTATGTCAGAGCCTTTGCTATGAATAGTGCAGGCACTGGTTATGGTAACGAGGTTAGCTTTAAAACTCTTCCGAAAGTGGTATTACCAATCATAATAACCACCGGGATATCTAATATTACCCGAACAACTGCCATCTCAGGAGGTAATGTCATCAGTGACGGCGGTGCAAGTATCACCGCTCGCGGAGTATGTTGGGCTCCTGAAACTGATGGGCCGACCACCGATCATCCCCATACAACCAATGGAACTGGTATTGGTTTATTCACCAGCAATATGACAGGATTGATACCCAATACCCGTTACTTTGTACGGGCTTATGCTACTAACAGTGAAGGAACCTCATACGGTGATCCAATCAGTTTTAGAACTCTGGATGATGGAGGCCTAACAGGAAGCTTTATTGACTCGAGGGATAATACTGTTTATAATTGGGTTAAGATCGGTAATCAGGTTTGGATGAGTGAAAACCTGGCTTATTTGCCAAGTGTTAGTTCTTCAACTACTGGTTCAGGGACCTTACCCTATTACTATGTGCAAGGGTATGAAGGTGTTAATATTTTTGATGCGATACCAACAAGTAATTATCAGACCTATGGAGTTTTATACAATTGGCCAGCAGCTATGAAGGGAGCTAATAGCAGTAACCAAAATCCTAGTGGAGTTCAAGGCATTTGTCCAGATAATTGGCACCTTCCGTCTTATTC
>JBBAAF010000122.1:0-11330 GCA_041658425.1 Bacteroidales bacterium
CCTGATATGCCAGTAATTGATCAGCAGGAGCAGTGCAACAGCCAGACAGAAAATGCCTGATGCTGTTATCAGACTTCCAAATAGTTTTATGTTATCCTGAGTATTTTGCATTTAAATATTAGATCACATTAGTGTTACTTGAACATCTATTGTGAACTATTGTGCCTAATGTGGTAAAATATCGAAAACAAAGGTATGGTTGGTTTGCCCAAATGCGGAACTGGTAAAGAAGAATTTCCGAACCGGTCTGATTTTTCATCTTTCCCATATCTCATTATTCAACCGGACAATAATCTAAACATCTCGCGCAGCCGTAACAATTGCCTTTATTGGCCTGGTAATCTTCCCTGCGCCGGAAAATTACCTGGTTCATCGCCATTAATCCGATCACCAGACCCAGGAAAGCCCCTAATATCCAGCTTCCTGTATAGAATTTATCACGGATGATCTGCGCCTCTTCAACAAGGGTTTCCAGCGATTTTCCCGAAGCCAGGAAGGTCTGGATATCGATGTTTTTCGAATCTGTCTTCAACTCCGGATGCGAAATGAGCAACTCGGCCAGATATACATCCGGATGCGCTTTCGACAGGAAGACATGGGATTTCGATCCGATCCATGCCCCGGCCAGCATCAGAACCGGAATCAGGGCCATATAAAGGATAAACCTCCGGGTATTGCTTTTAGTATCGGGTTTGGATTTTTCTTCATCCGGAAAATCGATTGCTTCAAACGGGCATGCTGTGGTGCAAAGCTTGCACTGAATACATTTGGTAGGAAAAACCGACAGATGGCGCCGGCTGAATCTGGAGAAAACATTCAGGATGGCACCGTAGGGACAAAAAAACCGGCAATAGGGGCGGGCGATGAACAGGCCCATCAGTAAAAAGGCGATCCCCAGATAAATCATCAGGTGCGGGCCGTTCATCCGGTAGATCCCGATGAACGGATCGTACCGGCAGATAATGAATTCGGTTCCGGTGGCTGCGTAAAGCACAGCGAGGCCCAGATACAGATAGGGTATGAACCCCAGAGTTTTCCGCAACCAGGCCGGTATGGTTATCGGCTTGTATATCAGCAGGTCCTGGATGGCACCGAGCGGACATGCGGCACCGCAGAATACGCGGCCAAAAAAAAGGCAGAAGATTAAAGGCAACAGGAAGAAAAGGAGGGCATAGAGGGAGATGACGTACTTTGGATCAGCAAAGGCAAGTGCGACGTTTTGTATGGACCCCACCGAACAGATACATCCGTTGCGGTAGAATCCAAAATAGATCGCTGAAAAGATCGTCAGAAGAAGAATACCGTTCCGTGATCTCTTTTTAATTGCGAACCACGATGTTAAACTGAGTACCACCAGAAGAACCAGCACATCAACAAACTCCATCCCTACACCGCGGGGCTCCGGAGTGGTTGGCGTTGGCTGGGTATATTTGGTGTGGAATTCCGGTTTGGGGAACCGCTGCTGAGCCTCCAGATCAGAGAACGCCAATAATAATGGCAGCAAAAACAAAATGATTTTGAGCCACTTCATTACTTCGGATTCGTAACAGCCGGATTTTTAAAATCACCCTTGATCTGATAAGCTGCCTCGATGGGTACCCGGCTGATGGCATTCGATGGACACATTCTGGCGATAGAACATTCGTTGCAATTCTGGCACAGGTTATGCCGGATCTGAAGTTGTAGCGATCCGTTACCAAATGATCCGCAGCCTTTTACGCATTTTCCGCAGGCATTGCAAAGCTTTTCATCGATTTTATATTCAAAAAACGGCTCTTCCACGAATTTGCGCTTCAATGCACCGGTCGGACAAAGCTGGCTTTCGGCCCCTGTGTTCAGTTTGTGGGTATTGGGCTTGAAATACCCGCCGCACAGGTCGCAGTAACCGCAAAGCTGGTATGCATGCACACACTTGACTGCCGATATATCCCTTACACACTGTGTGGCGCAGCGCCCGCACTGCATGCATTTGAACGGATCGATCTGCCATACATACTTACCGGAGGCCGATACTTTTCGCTTGAAAAAGATCGACCCGGTCAGGTAAACCAATCCTCCGAGAAGGATCAACCGGCCTGAATTGTTTATGAAGGTTTTCCGATTCATGTTTACTTTTTAAGTTGAAAGACCCTGATCATTTTGCGCTCGTAATCAAGCGTATAAATATCTCCCGAGGGGCTAACCGCCAGATCCGGGGCGTAGGTTTCACCTTTGAATTTCTCAGGTGGAGCCACTACAGCCAGCACTTCTCCCGAAGCCTTGTGTATCTTGATTCTGACCATCCCCTTTTCGGCTGTCACAAACGACCCATCGGGCAAAACAGCCATTTGTGCCGGATTGCAGCACCCTGAAAATCCGTCGATGGTCATGGCTGCATTTTCCCAGAAACCCCGAAGCTGACCATCGAATGTGTAATTTTCAAAAGCATGCTTACCCGGATTCACCACCCACAATTCTCCGTCGGAATTAACAACCAAATCGAAATAGGGACTGGGAATGATGAACCCGTGCAGGTCGGCACTATCACGTTTCCCGGTGAAACTGCCTGACAGAGTTCCGTTGGTTTTGTATCGCAAAACCCTCCGGTTACCGGCATCGGCTGCAAAAAGCAGAGAATCTGTAACCGCCAGACTGGTTAATACTGTGGTGTCGTTCAGTGGTTCCCAGTTTTTCACCAGCCTGCCATCCAGATCGTATTGGCCGATATAGTTTCTGAATCCGATGTAAATGCCATTTGATGAAGCGGTTACGCATCTTGGTGATTCGGGCAGATCTAATTTTGCTAATTTCTCTCCTTCAGGAGAAACAACCACCAGGTAATTATCTTCCACGAGGTAGAGCCGGTTATTGGCAAATGCAATCCCACGGAGATCTAAATCACCAAAAGTAAAATCGATCGTCTCAGTATATTTTACCAAGGCAGTATCAACCGATGTAAACTGATCCACCGTGTACTCATAAGGGTTATCGGGCCTTTTGTCGGGCCTCGAATTCATCACGTCGGTCACAATCAGCACCACAATCACTGCGGCCAGCACTATCAAAATCGATATAATCAGTTTTCTGTTCATTGGTCATCTGTCATTTTTAAACCTATCATGCGCTTCGAATCCCGCAGTACCATATAGCCGTCTGCCACTGCGATCGGGGCCCAGGCGTCCTGTCCATCAAACAATTTGATCTGATCGATCTGGATATATTTTTTAATATCCGGTTTTGCAATGGTCAGAACTCCATCGTCATCTAAAATAAACAATTTATTGTCAGCTATCAGGTATGGACCCAGTCCGAATCTGATTTCTGATCCGCTGCTCCAAACAGGGACGCGGCAATTTGATGGGTCAACACAGATCATTTGATTTCGCAGGGCTCCGGCATCTTTTGGCTGAATACCAATCAGATGGCCTTCAAAATAGAGCGGTGTCTGCTGTTCGCACGCGAGTCCCTCCGCTGGCAAATACTGGTCGATCATCTTAGCAGTAAATTTACCACCTGATTGCTCAAGTTGCAAAATCATGCTTCCGGCACCATATCCGGCAGTGAGGAAAATTTTACCATTGGGCATGCAAACAGGGGAGGGTGCTACCACGGATTTGTTCCAGGCAGTTGATGTCCAAAGGATAGTACCGGCATCCGGGCCATCGGCTGCGATTCCGCAAATCCCACCTACTGCGCTGTAAACAAACATTCTACGGCCACCAAATTTCATAGGCATGATGGAAGAGTGAGACATCTTCCAGTTTTTACTGTTCGGGACTTCCCAAACTTTTTTGCCGGTTTCGCAATCTACTGCTATCATCAGGGCTTTTCCGCCGGTGGCAATAATCGCCAGGTCATTTTCGATCATCGGGCATTGTCCGGTATACCAGAACGGGATCTCCGTTTTATACTCTTTTTCAACATCCAGCCCCCATTTAACATTGCCGGTTAACCGGTCGAGGCACATCACATGAGCCCTTGGACCGATCGTAACGATATACTTTTCGGTAACTGCAGGGACAGTGCGCGACATGCCATGATTACGCTTTATGGTTACCCGGTAGCCACGCTGCCATACCTCTTTGCCGTCGGCCAGGTTGATGCACCGCAGGATGTCACTCCGCTTGAGTTCGTCATAATCAAGAACATACACGGTACCTTTGTAAATCGCGGCACCGGCATGGCCTTCACCCAAATCTATCGTCCACAGGATTGTGGGAATCTTTCCTCCGAACCCGTCGATCAGTTTAATGTTTGATTTACTGATATTGTCGAAATCCGAACCCCGGAAACGCGGCCAGGTTTCAGTGCCCCCGGTAAGAGTGCCTCCTGCAGCAAAGAAATATTCCCCGATATGAACCAGCTCGGTGAGGGAATCTGCCCGGGCCGGACGGTTATCCGATCCTGGCAAACTTTTGGTAAAATCATGAACCGGATCGTGTGCCAGCCACCAGGCGAACGAAGCCACCAGCAACACGACGGCTGCGGCAAGAATGATTTGTCTGAGGCGGGTGTTCAATTTGTTGTCTGTTGTGGGTTAAAAGATGTATGAGATTCGAATAAATTCTTACTTCCCATTTTTTCACCTAATATTATATATCATCAGTACATCACCATGCCTGACATACAAATGCCCGTTGTAAATCGTAGGATGGGCCCAGTAGGGTCCGGTCCTTTTATCAATCTTGAAAGAGCTGACAAGATTGAATTTGGCCGGATCGGGTTTAACCAGTCCGACGTAACCAGTCTTCTCGTCCATCATGTAAATCATGCCGTCAGCAAAGATGATGGGCCCTTTGTTGTTCCAGGTTTGTTCCCATTTCACGGCTCCGGTATTCCAGTCGAGACACACCCAGTTTCCTTTGCCGTTATTGATCCAGTTTGATCCATAGATAAATCCGTCTGATACTATCACCCCGTGATGATGATTATCGAGGGTTTTATCGATCCATTTTTCGGTAACCGATTTGCCATCCGGGCTGACGCTGAGCATCATAGAAGGGTAGTCATACCCTCGGGTCAGAAAAATTTCATTGTCTTTGATTGTTGGGTTATTTGTATAGATCTGGCCGCCGTCCTCATTAGGATCGCGATCGGCCTGCCAGTGTGTGAACGACCAGGCTACTTCGCCGGTTTCGGGAACCACGGCAATCAGCTCCTTGGTAGTTGATGTCACTATATATCTGAAATCTTTCCACTTAAATAGAACCGGAGATGCATAGCAGCGTTGTCCATCAAAGCTTTTGGTTTGCCAGGCCAGCTTGCCCGAAACTTTATCATAGGCCACAACGGCCGCCTTTTTGCCTGCCGGAGTGCATATCACCAGGTTGTCGACCAGAAGCAGTGATTCGGCCACACCCCAATCGTGCCATTGGCTTTCAAAATCAGCGTCCACTTCGGCTGCCCATATCTCTTTACCATCAATAGCATCAATGCAAACCAGCCGGCCGGTGCCGCTGATCACATAAATCCGATTGCCATCTACTGTCGGGGTGCTTCGGGTATCCGGGAAAGATTTCGTCCATGAATTGCCATAGGTTACCTGCCATTTGATTTTACCGTCGATACTGATGGCCGACAGATAATCTTTCGCCTCTTTCATTCCGGTAACATAGATCGTTTCAGCCGATATCACAGCCGAAGAAAAGCCCTTGCCGATGCCTTCAACAGTAAGTATACACTTAGGCCCGCCTTCGGGCCAGCTTTTCAGCAGTCCGGTTTCCTGGAATATGCCATCGCGGTTTTCGCCCCGGAATTGGGCAGACTGAGAAAAAACGCCTACATAGGGCAGAAATAGGATTGGGAGGAGGCAGTAGAGGTTTCGCATAATTTTGTCAGTTGTCGGTATCGGTTATCAGTTATCGGTTGTCTTGCCGGAGCGTTCCCAGGTACCTCCCCCTGCCCCCTCCTTAGAAAGGAGGGGGTGTGCTCCGAAGTTAAGTCCTACTATATCAGGAATTTACCTCATTGCTCTCTTACCCCCTCCTTTCTAAGGAGGGGGCAGGGGGAGGTACTTCGGGCGCACCGGGAAGTTTCCGGGCGAGGTCTATTTTATCTTAAAAGCCATCAACGCACTGCCGTGCCGTACATACAGAATCCCATTATTGATCACAGGATGTGCCCAGTGTTGATCGGAACCCAGCGTAATAGCAACCTTGCCGGCGAGCTTAAACTCGGTTGGTGTGGCCTTGGCCATGAATAGTTCACCCTTCTGGGAATATCCGAACAGCATACCATCGGCATAAATGACCGCTCCTTTTGCCGCATCGGTTGAGGCATATTTCCGTTCACCGGTTTTCCAGTCGAGGCACTGCCACTCTTTCCCGGAAGTATCGCCTGATCCGTATACATAACCATCAACATAAACAGCCCCGCCCATGCGGCTGTCGAAAGTCTTGGCAAACCATTTCTGGGTTATGGAACTCCCATCGGGGCTCAGTTTTAATTTCGGGCCACCCTGGCCATAACCGCTGAAGCATAACAGGCCGCCATCTGCATAAACCGGAGTGTTGGCATGAACCGACCATTCGTTGGTTTGCGGGTGCGACCAAAGCAGTTTGCCATTGGCAGCATCTAAACCAATGATGCTGTTGGCGGTCATGGTGACCAGAAGCTTCCTTCCCGGAAGTTCTACCAGCAGCGGAGTGCAGTAAGCTGAAAGCTCCTGCTTGCCGGTGCTTGACCAGATGGTTGCACCTGTAAACCGGTTGAGAGCCAACACATTATTGTTCTGGCCACCCGGTGTGCAATATAATATATCATTATCTACCACAACGGTTTCAGTATATCCCCAGGTAATATTTTTCCCGTCAAAATCCGACAGAAATTCCTTTTTCCATTTGATTGATCCATCTTTTGTGTTCATGCAGAACAAAGAACCATAACCGGATTCCATGTACAGTAAATCGCCGGCGATGGTAACTGAAGAGCGTGCTCCCGGCCAGCTTTCGATGAATTCTTTGCCATAAGGGTATTTGGCTATTAATTTTCCATCCATCGACAGTACATATATAAAGCCTTGGTCATCAACGGCTCCCGTCAGATAAATCCGGTCGTTCGCAAAAACCGGAGAGGAGAATCCCTTACCCAGTTCGTCAAAATGCCAGATCATCTGAGGCCCTTCGGCCGGCCACTCTTTGAGCAGGTTTTTATCCGGGTAAATACCATTGCCTTGCGGTCCCCTCCAATGGGTTACCTGGGCATTTGCACTTGCTATGATAATCAGTGACGACAGGGTAAGAAACAGGTATTTCGACATATATATAATAGTTAATGATTTAAAGAGCACGAAAATAGGTAAAAGCGGGAAATATTCAAGACCGGTTATCGGTTGTCGGTTGTAGGGGTTGTGATTGTTGTGATTGTTATGATTGTTGCAGGTTGCAGGTTGCAGGAAGTACCTGGAGGTTGGCGAGGTCAGTTGGCCGGTGAGAATGTGGATCCCATTCACCGCCTTTTTTCCGTCATTCACCGTTTTTTTCTTTGTTAAATTTGTGCGGGTGTTCAATTTTGTGCTCAAATTCAAATAAACCATGAATCGTGCTTTAAAAGGTAAATCAGTAGTTATCATTGGCGCCGGTATCGGCGGAGTAGCAACAGCTATAAAATTGGCTAAGAGCGGGTTCGATGTAACTGTTTACGAAAAGAACCCTGCTCCGGGAGGCCGGGTAAGCCAAACAATCCGGGAAGGTCACCGGTTCGACCTGGGTGCTACCATTTTCCTGATGCCCGAAATTTACAGAGATACCTTTGCCAATCTGGATATCAACCTCGATGAATTCATCGAGTTCCTGCCTATGACAACGCTCTATCAACTCTATTTTGATGATGGTTCTGTACTGGATTTTACCACCGATGAAAAAAAGATGGAGGCTCAGCTTGAAGCCATTGAACCAGGTAGTTACAGGATGATGAAGGCTTATCTGGAGCAAGGGTATGGATTTCTGCAACTTGGACTTTCGAAATTACTCGGCCGGAATTTCTACCGTCTGTTTGATTTCGTAAATCTGAGTAATGTCGGACTCCTTATCCGGCTAAAAGCCTACCTGCGCCATCAGACTTTTGTCAGCCGCTTTTTCCGTCATCCTCATCTTCAGATGGCATTCACCTTTCAGAACATCTATGTGGGCCAGAGTCCATATGAAGCACCTGCGCTGTTTTCCATGCTTCCGGCGGCCGAACTGCTCGAAGGTTCGATGTTCCCTAAAGGCGGAATGAACCGTATCGTTTCAAAGCTGGTTGAATATGCAGAAGAGCAAGGGGTTACGTTCGTGTGCAGTAAACCTGTTGCAAAAATTCTGACCGAAAATCGCCGGGCCACCGGAATCCTTTTTGAGGATGATACCCGGGTTGATGCCGATATCGTGGTGGCCAATGCCGACCTACCATATATATATAGTAATCTGCTGCCGGATAAACGCCCGGCTGCAAGAATCAATAAACTGAATCATGCCTGTTCGGCGCTGGTGTTCCATTGGGGTATCGATAAGGTATATCCCGGTCTGGCTCAGCATAATGTCTTTCTCTCCGACCAGTATCGGAAAGGTCTCGATACTATTTTTAAGGATAAAACCTTGTTTGAGGAATTTTGCTTTTATGTCCACTCCCCTGTTCGCACCGATGCCACTGCTGCCCCGGAAGGTCAGGATTCCCTATCGGTGGTGATCCCGGTTGGCCACATCGATGCTTCAAAGAACCAGGACTGGAGCCAAATCCGCGCCATGGCCCGGCAGGGGGTAATCAGCAGGCTGGAAAAGCTGGGCTGGGAGGATCTGGAAGATCATATCAAGTTTGAGATCTGTTATCTCCCCGGCACCTGGGAAAGTATGTTCCATGTTTCAAGGGGTGCCACCTTCGGGAGCCTCGGACATAACATCATGCAGATGGGCTACTTCCGGCCGCATAACCGGCACAACCGGTACGGCAATCTCTATTTTACCGGCGGCAGCACCCATCCGGGCAACGGAATTCCGCTGGTTTTACTATCGGCCAAATTAACCAGCGAACGAATATTGAAAGAACAATCTGCTTAATCTGAATACCATTCCAAAATGGACCCAAACCAACAACTCTATTTTGATATTTTAAACCGGATCCCGATTGAGCGGATTCAGGATCATCCCAACATTCTGGTGGCAGCCGGCTTCTGGGACGAGGAGCGTTATCAGGCTGCCAAAACCTGCTACACTTTCATGCGGAAAATCGATGACCTGATTGATGACTATAAAGCACGGCACAAGCGAATCGATGAGAAGGACCGCGAGAAATTCATGCGGAAAGTGGTGGAATGGCTACAGATGATCCGCACAAACCGACGAACTAATCCTTTTCAGAAGGAGTTGATATCCATAATACAACGATATAGAATACCGGCCTGGCCAATTGAAAGCTTTGCCCGGTCGATGGTTTATGATATCAACCATGATGGATTTCCTACCGTCCAATCCTTTTTAGACTACTCTGAAGGTGCAACTGTGGCGCCCTCCTCGATATTTGTCCACCTCTGCGGGATCAGTAAAAAGGACGGGATCTGGCAGGATCCTTTGTTCGATGTAAAATCAGCTTCAACACCTTGTGCCCTATTTAGTTATCTGGTTCATATCATCCGCGATTTCCAGAAGGATCAACTAAATAATCTGAGCTACTTTGCCGATGACCGGATAATGGCCAACGATCTGACACGACCGATGATGAAACAGATCGCTGAAGGAGCAGCGGTAACCCCGGGGTTTAGAAATCTGATGAAAGAATACTATCTCCTGGCCGATGATTACCGCAAGCAAACCTGGCGGGTTCTGGAGCAGATCAGTCCGCTGGTTGAGCCCAGGTACCATCTTAGTTTGCTGATTATTTTCAATTTATACCTGATGGTTTTTGAGCGGATGGATATCGATCGAGGCTGTTTTACGGCGGCTGAACTGAATCCTTCTCCAAGGGAAATCCACGACCGGGTTTACCGCACTATCAAGGAGTTCCAGCTACAATCTGTGAATTATTAATACATTAGTGCCGTAGAAATGAGACTAAAACCACGGAGACACAGAGAACATAGAGAAACACAGAGATGAAGGTTAATCTTCGTGGATCTCCGTGTTCTCTACTGTCTCCGTGGTGAGTAATTATAAATGGCCCAAAGTGTATAGAAAGATTTCGACTATATTGATGTTCATGGAAGCAATACTGATACCAGGAATTGCCATTGCCCAGTCGCCCGAGGAAGTTATTGATATGAACCGGATACCGCAGAAAGCGGTCAGGGAGCTTGTTCGCAAGGGAAATGTTAAAACCGTAACTGATTTCCAGCACATTGCAACGGCCTGTTATCGTGTTGAGGATTCAGCCCGGTATCAGACGAATCTAAGAACCTTTGTGGTTAAAGCACGGATCGGGAAAGTCTGGGAAAAATATATCAACATGACCCCTAAGAAGGCCTGGAGTGGCAGTACCGTAAAGTTCGGTTTTCTTTTTTCGAAGCTGAAGAATAAGTTTATTTATTTTGTAGGCGAATTCCATCAGAATATACTGAGCCAGATTGAAACAGGTTTATAAACCGGAAATCCGCAAATGGCTGGATGATAATACCCTGACGGAAAACCAGGAATTAGATGTTCATGGGATTCCTGTATCTTTATTCGATCTGACTGATACTGACGACCGGTTAAAACAGCTCAACCGGCAGATAAAGGGATTGCCCATTCAGCAGCAGAAATTACTGCTGTATCTGAGCCGTGACATTGATCCGGCTCTGATCATTGAATCCATGGAGTACTCTTCACCCGAATTATTTTGGCTAGACAAAGCCTTGCTGATCAAGGAGTTTGATCCTACTGCCCGACAGCAGGATGTTCTGCAGGTTTTTGCAGTAAATGAATCTCTGCTGGCTGAAATTTATTCGGTGTCCGATATCATGGACCTCGAAGCGGAAAAATCAAAAAGCCATAAATACCGGAACTGGTCGCTGATAGCGGCACCTGTTATTCTCCTGCTGGTGTATCTTTTTATTTATCCCGTGTTGATCAAACCCGATCCTGTTGCTCTGTATGAAAAATTCAAAGTCACTTATCGGCCCGATATCGCTTCGATTGATACTACCTCTTACGTCGGAGGCTCCTATTATGAGGCTCTGTTACTGATGGATGAAGGCAATTTTGCCGAATCCGCAAAGTTGTTTGAAGAGATGATCCCCGGAGATAGCCCTTTCCGGGTAAGTTCCCGATGGTTCCTGGCCCTGATCAACCTACGCAACGGAGATAGAGCGTCGTGCAGGGAGCAGCTAAAAGCCATCCAGAACGACGACCCGGCGTTTTACAAACAAGTGGCAGAAAAACTCAGCCGGAAACTATAAGGTGACG
>JBBAAF010000123.1:0-11258 GCA_041658425.1 Bacteroidales bacterium
AAGCTGAGGCCGCGCGCATCCAGTGATATCCATGGATTGCGGCATTCAACCCATATTTATAACAGTATAGGGGATATTGATCGCTGTTTGAAAATCATCAGAGAGATAGCCGTATAAAATACGTATACGCATTCTGAAACCAATTACCCCCAAATTGGTTGGGATTATAGACCTCTTTGAGTTATTTGAATAAGAGAATCAACCTGCCTCCTTAATTCATCCCCACGAATATTGCGATTCACTATAATACCATCCCGATTAATCAAAAATGATGTTGGAATTGAAGTAATGCAATAATTTGAGGATGCAATTGCATAATGTGTTCCTCTTTGTGTGGTATCAATTACTTGAACCCATAGAATTTTTTCTTCACTGATGGCTTGATACCATTTGGATCGGTCTGGATCAGTATTAATTCCAATGATTTCAAATCCACGCTCGTGATAATCATTATAGAGTAGCTTCAGTTCAGGGAAAAATGCCCTGCAAGGCCCACACCAATAAGCCCAAAAATCTAAAAGAACTACTTTCCCTTTAAAATCATTTAGTGCAACGGGAATACCACGGGTATCTTTCAAAGTAAATACCGGTGCAGGTCTACCTGGTTGAATTGATACCAGTTTTGCATACTCCTTTTCAAAATAGGGGAAAATCCAGCTTCTTTTAATATCAGGCCCGGAGTTCTTAACGAAAGTGGACAGTTCGTCAAAATAGTACGAAAAGCCCTGATTCAAATCGAAAAGCATCCTTGCGGCAACGACATCATTGGGATTCTCTGATAGATAGGAAAGAATTTTCTTTGATGCATTATAAAGCTCCTTTGACCATTGCTTCTGCAATTCTGTTTTGCCTTTTCCCGAATTATCTCTATCAAGTGAGTCCTTTAAATTGTAGTATTGTGGAAAAAAATCTCTGTATAATTGTTTCCAATGAGCATGCAACTTGCTTCCCTCAACATCAACCATCAATTTGTGGGTCTGTTTGTTATATCTTGATGTATCTGAAATTATTGAGATTTTGGAATTGTCCACAAATAATTGGAAACTTATCCTTTGCGGACTAAATGAGACATTCATCAGATGCGGAATTCCAATTGATCCCGTTAATCGAGCAGTTCCACTGACAACATGTGCCGAATCATAGGTGAAACTTTTAAAGTCTGGTTTATCGTAAGTTCCTAAATAGACCGTTCCATCGCCGAGGCCTTCAATATGTATCTGTATGTCATAACCTGACTTTTTCGGCGAGCAACTTAGAATTAGGCTTGCCATTAGTAAAACAGCGAGAAACCTTATGGAAGTGATCATTTCGTTGGATTATTTGGTTGTTAAGTTATAAATTAAACGTTATGAGGATCGATTAATTATCTCAAGGAATAAGAAGGTTTTCGCGCGGTGATCCGCAACCGCACGGAGAATGAAAATTGGAAGATGGCGAGGGTATTCACCGAACACTTCCAAATGAAAAACGGATACCTGAACTATTCGGAGATATCGAAACAACTCAATTTCAATGGATATCGGACACGTAATGGTTGCCAGTTCAGTCCTGGGATTGTGAGGAGGTTGGTGGTAAGCCAGTGTTGAACTATTTCCGGGAAACCATATACTATCTATATTTGTTAACAGTTAGTTATACATATCTTTAAGTAGTTTTTCCCTCGCCCATAAAACCAACTTTTATTAAACCATAATACCAACGCCATTATGAAATATGGGATTTCAGTAATTCTTTTGTTTGTTACGGTTCTTTTTGGTTGCCAGCCAAAGCAATTACCCAAGGAGTTTTTTGCGGAGGTAAATGGACGGCTAATACCCATTATCCGGCTTGATCTTGTGAAAGACTCTGCCACTGTGGTCCCTCTGTCGACTTTGTTTGAGGATGTGGAGATAATTCCACTCGAAACACGACCAGAATGTCTAGTTGGATATAGCTCCAATTTTTTGACAGATCATTCAGTTATTACAGGTGTTCGGAACTACGGGGCACCCATCAGACTTTATGAGTTTGACCTTAATGGGAAATTTATACGGGAACTGGGTGGAGTTGGGAAAGGGCCTGGTGAACATCAAGGGTCAATGATGGGGCCAGTCACGTTTTATCCTGAAGATGGTTCAATTATAGCTTCATTCGCTGGTGCGGGTGACGAAGAGCAGCTGTTCGATAGAGAAGGTCATTTTATAAAGACAATCGACTTCCCATGGGATATGGGTAGCACTGTTTATCGGATTGCAGATGATTTATTTTTGAGTGCCGGTATTATTAGTGGTACCCCAAAGTTTAAAAAGGACTCCTTCCAAATTGTACTCCACCGATCTAACGGCGATTGGGTTAAGAGTTTCCCTCGAAAAAATTATCCCGCTGAGAACTCGACCGGATTTTCATGGAAAGGGACCACTTCACTTTGGAGATTTTCCAATACCTGGAGATTACTTTCTACTGGAAATGATACTATTTACCAAGTGACAGAAGAGGCATTGAATCCGGTGGCATTAGTAAATTTTGGTCAAAAACATTTCAGATACAATGAATCTTTCAATCCTCAAACGGAAGTTGGCCGTTATACCATAAATATCCTGCGTGAAACAGATCGATTCCTCTATTTGCAAAAGGGACACCTGTATAAACTTGAAGCTGAGGAATTGGCTCCCGGATGGTGGAGTAGTACTATTTATCGTGATTACTCACTGATACTTAATGATAAAGAAAAGGGTGATGGCTACAATATCAGATTTAAAGATGACCTTTTGGGTATCTTACCACCTGAAAAGCATGGAATGGATTGCTCATGGGATGAATTCGGACACCCCTATCGTATTGCTCAGGCATTCCATGTCCTAGAGTGGATCGCTGAAGCTAAAAAGAATCAGAATATTCCAGCAGCTGCCAGGGATCGTGTCTTAAAGCTCGAACAAACTATAAATGAAAACAGTAACCCGGTAATGTTTTTGTTTAAGCAGCGAGATGAAAAGGAAGTTACAAGCAGAATGGAACAGTTACTAAATTAACTCAGCCAAATTGGATATCGGACCCGCAATGGGTGGCGGCTTAGGGAGGGGATTGCGAGAATGATTGTTTTGGACTCCGGTTTCTGTAGATATTGGAATACAGTATTTTACTGTATTTTGATCCGGGATAATTCCAAACATCCCAATTCATCGTTGTCGATGAAGTCCAGCACATCATTTTGCCGGTTCCTCAGGATCAGGGCAAGATCATCGGTTCGAAGGTTGCTGGTTTGGAACCACAATATTTTAGGCGGAAATCCCTTCAGGAGATACAGGTCGTTAAAATCGGAATCCTGTGTTACGATTATAAATTGATGGAGTTTGGCGTATTCCCATATTTCAATATCCAAAGCATTCATCAAACCTTCAGATTTGACGTGGCTTGAACCTGAATAAACGTCCGGAAGTTTTTTCAGAATCCGGTAGGAGATATTTTGGTCGAACAGTAATTTCATACTGCCACCTGATAGATGCTGCGTTCCCTGTCGGCGGCGAAACTTAATGCAGCAAAAATATCCTCGACCTGAAGTTCAGGGTACTCTTCAACGATTTTTTCGGTTGACATACCCGAAGCCAGCCAGGAAAGGATATCATAAACGGTGATCCGCATTCCCCGGATACAGGGTTTTCCACCTCTTTTACCAGCTTCAATTGTGATTATTTTCCTGTAATCAACCATTCTTGTAACTATTAAATCTTTATGAATGAGTAAAATTAGTCAATTGAGATTCATTATACAAACGCCTGATGAGGAGGAACTGTTTTGGGATAGTCAACGAAAACCATATCAGTCTGGCAACTTCCTGGCATAAACGAAAAAACACTTACCCGTATAAAATGTGTAGAGACGCATAATTATCCGTCTCTACGCCGTGTCTATCAGTTCTAAACCGGCTGATGCCAAATCTTTATAAAACTCTTCAACAACCAATATCAATGATCCTTCAGCATCATAGGTCAAATGCCTGAACCCACCTATTTCAGCTTCAAAGGTAGAACAAAGGAATACTGATTTGCCCGCTTTGAACTGATGAATGATCGGGCACCTGAATTCGGAATAGAGATAAGGCACCGACTTTTTTTTAACGAAATGATGATACTTTTTGGGGAAGAGTTTCACGATTGCCGAGTTGAATCTTTTCTCACTCCTCGCAGTGGCCTTGATGTACTGCCGGTCCAGGCACGCACCCAGGAATTCGATCCCCACAGCTATCAGAATAAACTTGCCGATGGTGCTTCCCGGTGTTTTCATGATCCCGGCAAAGTCCGTCAGGATAACCTCCCGGATCTGATCTTTGATCCGGATCGATTTTGTGGAATCCATCTGTTGGATTTATTCGTAAATTGAAATACCATTTTTGAGAAAATCAGCCAGGGCAAGCGGTTTATGTATGCGTGCCCAATCGCGAGAGGCTTCATACTGATCTTTCAGGTTGTCGAAATCGAAAAGCGGGTACTCGCCGGGTATAGCCGGAAGATATATCAGCGTTTTTTCTGATAACACCGGGGCTTCCTTCATCAGAGATTCTAACCCGCTAAAGAAAGAACGCTGCGCCAGATCTTCCAATGTAATACCCAGTTTGTCAATCAGATCAAGCCGGTTGATTCCCATATTCAGCAGCTCGCTTCTTAGCCATTCTTCCGTATCCAGTTTCCGGCTGACAATGATCATACGGTCGACGTTATGGCGGGAGAACTTCTCAAATTCCAGTACTGCCCGGTAGGGAATATAATCGGCAGTGGTTCCGCCATCGATAAACCTGCCGGACGGAAGAGTGCTGTTTTTACTGATCCTGACGGGTGGAAAAGCGAGGGGAAAGGCCGTCGAAGCCATCAATACCTCCACCAGATCCAATTCAGGATCACTTTCCAAATTGATTTTCAGATTGCATAAACGAAAGGTGTGATCGGCCCACGATTTAATATTCAGACTGACCGTGGACAGGGAGGTGGGGAAAGGCAAATCCTTAAGTTTATAATAGCCCAGGGTATCGTGAAGAACAGTTGTCAGGAGCTGTCGCAAAGGATCCGTATTCACAGGCAGGGGCTGATCGGTAGGATAGAAGACACTCTGGTTATTCATCGAGAACAGCAGGTTTCTATATCTTCTCCAGGAGTATTTTCCATCGAGAATTGCATTCAATATCACTGCGTTGAGGGCACCGGAACTCACCCCGGAGATGAAAGCCACCTGTTTCAGTTCACCGGTGTAATATAGTTGTTCGAGCAAAGCGGCTTCCTGGGGTATTCTTGCTGCAGCGCCTGTAATAACAATGGCCGTTCCTTCAGAGTGATTCATGGTTTCTTCAGGCTCCGGAGCCTGCCGGAGAAGATAATACAGGCCAATGGTAGCTCCGATCAGGCAAGCCAGCACACCAATGGATTGGAGAAATCGTCTCATTATTAATGCTCTATAAAAAACGTTTCAGTTTCTTGACACTTCCCTTCCAGGAACAACCTAAACAATAAAGGAAATCCAGACTAAAAACCTCATAACCATTCTTCCCGTCCTTAACGTCCTCCCGTCCTTAACGTCCTCCCGTGCATCGGATGTTTGCTTCAAAATTACAATTTCACCGGGATTCCCCTATAAACAAACAACCCCGCTTTTGGCGGGGTTGTTCGAAAAATCTCTTAACACGACGTGCTTCCAGATACTAGTAACTCTTCCGGAAGTTATCCCGGCGTGGTGCACCACTATCACGTTTCTTGAAATTGTCCTGTTTTTCGATTGCTTCGTTAACAACGATTGTACGACCTTCGATTTCGGCGCCGTTCAGTTGTTCAATAGCTTTTTTCCCTTCCTCTTCGTTTGTCATTTCAATAAATCCAAACCCTTTGCTTCTTCCGGTGTATTTGTCAGAAATAACCGTGGACGAGCTAACTTCGCCATACTCTTCAAAGATTCCTTTTAAGTCGTCTCCGCTCACGCGATAAGGCAGACTTCCTACATAAATTTTCATAATACAATTTAATTTAAACCGGTGCAAAGGTAAGGAGTTTTATTTAGGTTTCATCAAATCTCCTAATAATTTGCAAATTATTTTATTAGCCCTTAAAAACGAGTCAGATTTCCGATTGGAAAAAGGTTGATTTCGGGGTTAATCCGGCAGGAATTTTTTCCGTAACTCTTCGATCTGAAATTCGTCAATCGGCTTCATCGTTCCAAGCGGAATGCTCTGGATCAGCGATCTGGCGCTGAATTCGGCTACTTCGAGCCGGTCGAAGGCATGGAGCAAGCTGTTGCCGGTGACCAGAATACTATCGTTTTGGATGATCAAAACCGGGTGATCGGAACGAAGCGATTGGCTGATCCGTTCCTGGCCGGCAAAGTGGGCTCCGAAGGGTAACAAGGGAACATCCTGCAGCAGAATCCAGCTTTCAGGGATCGTCCGGTTGTCGAAACTCTGTCCGGTTACACCGAAAGCCATCGAATACGGAGCCTGTGTAAAAATGATTGCCTTTACGGTCGGATTCCGGCGATAAATCTCCTGATGGATGAGGATCGACCGGCTGGGTATTTTGCCGGGTTCACACTCGCCATTCCGGATCTGAACCACATCTGAGGGCTCGATATCCCAGCGTGAGAAATTACGCGGGGTGATCAGGAAATCTTCGCCGCGCCACCGTGTGGAAACCGTTCCATACGTGCTGATCATCAAGCCCTGATCACAGGCCCTGCGGACAATCCGGCATATATCTGAGCGCAGCTCCCTTTCATCAGAAGGATATTCAACCAATTCCATTTCCGGTACTGCCTCGCCATACTGGGCTTCAAAAGCCAATATCTGGTCCTCAGTAAGGTAATTAGGCGTACCAATCATTCTGGAGTTTATCAGGATTCGTGCTACAAATTCAAACGTTTCAAATCGCTCGAAAGCATCCTGCAGGTTTATCCCGCCAACAACCGTTCCGTGATTTTCGAGGATGACGGCATGATATCCTTTCATGAATTCCTCGGCGATCTTGTCGCCTAAAGCCTGAGATCCGGGTAATTCGTATTTTGCATAACCAATCGGACCGCATACCTGCCGGGCTTGAGGAATCACATTGGTATTGGGGAAATCGCGAACGATGCTGAACGAAACCAGTGCAGGCGGATGGGCATGTACAATAGCTTTCAGATCGGGACGGGCTTTATATATGGCCAGGTGAAAAGGTAATTCTGACGAAGGTTTATGCGGACCGGATACCGAACCATCGGGATGAACACATAATATATCGGATGGCCGCAAAGATCCTTTATCAATAGCAGACGGCGTTACCCAAACATCACCATTCTCGTCGCGGATGGAGATATTCCCGCCCGATGTGGTGGTGAGTCGGCGATGGTATATTCTGCTGATTATCTCAGTTATCTGCTCCCTGGGATGCATTAAAATTGGATTCATATCGGTAAATTGTTTAATCGTTTAACTGTTTTATTGAAAGAGTATCAGGTTTCGGTTAAAAACGGATATCAAGGCCTAATTCAACTATTATGCGGTTGCCATCGGGTGAGGTAAGGTATTCTGTGTCAAGTACCAGCTTCTGTTTGCCCAGGAAATGATAACCAATCCCGGCAGCTATCCGGTTGGAGTTTACCCAACCCGATTGGTCTTTCTGGAATAGTGCATATTCGCCGAAAACAGATAGGGGTCCGTTTGTATAGATAACATTCTCCAAAGATTGATAGTCCTCTGTGCCAGAATGAATTAAAATCAGGGTTAACATAGGTTCCGGGTGCATTGCCTAATCCGCTGTGGGCATGGGCAGCCATGATAATTCGTTTGGATTCATACGAAAGATACACAAAGTTCAGCAGAAATTTCGGGTTATAAGTCTGGTTACCCATGCCTATAATGAAATGATGGTTCAGCTGCAGTCCGGGAAGTTTATCGGGAAATGGCCGCAGTGAAACCCTCGATTCAAATGTCTTGTTCTGATTCTTCTCCACAGCAGTAAATCCGCCGCCATGGTATATTCCCAACGATATGCTTCCGTATTTTCCAGGATATGAGGAACTTATATCTTTCTGATAATCAGCATCCATTGCTCCTCCAATCAGGGTTACAAAGTTGATACCTAAATCGGCCGATGTGGAAATCTGATTGTTCTCCAGATACATCGGCCCAACCACCCGGTAGTCTTTAATTTTCTCCTCAAAATCAATCCAGGGCCTGTGAACCATCCCGATCTCAAAATAGGCGTCTTTGAGCCAGTTGATACTATGCATGTTGACTTTAAGATAAAGGTACTTCAATCGCAACTCAGGATTTCCGGCATTAGTGCTCTCCTTATTGAAAAACACATCCTGGGTGTAACGGATTGACAATGTTTTGTTTATGTCCTTTTTCAGACTGATATACCCCCTTTTAATTGCCAGTTCGTTCGAATAAGCGCCATCCTTCCTGATCAGTTGGCCCGACATCATCCAGATCCCCGAGATCTCCACGGGCGACTGTGCTTCTGTGCGAGGCTTTACGAAGAGGCTGAAAGCCATAAGCAGGAGGATAATACGGTGCATTTGTTTAATAGTTTAGTTTTTGTTTGTAAGGTAGAGACGCATAATTATGCGTCTCTACGGTCTTCTATTCTCTCGTTCTCCCGTCCTCCCGTCCTCTCTTCCTTAACGCCCTTAACGTCCTCACGTCTACATTTTGTCCACCAGATGTTCGATCAGAATTTTGATACCGATTCCGATCAGTACCAGTCCTCCTATGATACCAGGTTTGTTGCCCAGGAAGGGGCCGAGTTTATTCCCGAGTATCACACCAATGAAGCAGATCACGAAGGTGATGAGTCCAATAAGGAGGATCGGAAACCAAATGGTCATATCGAGAAAGGCAAAACTGACACCGACAGCCAGTGCATCAATGCTGGTGGCTATGGAGAGAATCAGCAGGGTTGGGAAGTGGAGGCAATTTTTAGCTGCTTCCTCTTTTTTCAAACTGGTAAAACTTTTCCAGATCATCCGGCTGCCGACCAGAACCAGCAGCGCGAAGGCCACCCAGTGGTCGATTTCCTTAATATAAGTGCTGAAAGTGATGCCCGCAGCCCAACCGATCAATGGCATAATGGCCTGGAAAAATCCAAATGAAAAGGCAATCCGGAAGGCATGCCTCACATGCAGCTTCTTGATAATAATACCATTGGCCACCGAAACAGCCAGGGCATCCATCGAGAGACCTATTGCAATACCGATTAAAACGATAATGTCCATTTTTATTTTATCAATTGAAATGCCAGATGGGTATCCAAATCAAACAAAAAGACCTTGTCGAATGAGGTCTCAATCCTGTTCTGCTGATATTCAATGGTAACTTTTTCCATGGCATCCTCTTCTGAATAATCGGCAAAGATAATCAGCCAAAGTTGATAGGGATGATCCGACCGGTAAAGACGGATCTTTTCTTCCTTTGCCCGGATCGTTTCACCGACTTGCTTAACCGCTAATACATGGTCGAGATAGCCTTGAACAGGATTGTCGGCTTTAAACTGACGTACCTGGGTGAGCTCCATCCCGATAAACCGTTTGGGAGATATCCATAGCTGGAAATCCGGAGATTCGCCCTTGACCAGTTTACCTTTCGGGAATCCTGGGCAGTTCTCCGTGAAATACCGCATGACGATCCACTCTTGTTCGGTTTTCCAGTCCATGGACGAAGATAACAATTGGCTATCTAACCTCACCATTGAATGGAAAAGTTTACTTTTGAATGTAGCTATATAAGGGAAGCTTAAAGCAGCACTTCGGTTTAAGGGAGAGTTACCACTTTTGGAATTTGCCAAGTCAAAAGGATAAACAAAGAGTATGTTCAACATAATTCAAAGGTTTAATATATGGACGATAAAGCATTAGCAATATTTGAAAACTTTCAAATCCGCCGTAAGTATGATGAAGAAACCGAGACCTGGTTTTTTTCGGTGGTTGATATAATAGCAGCACTGATTCAACAGGCGGACTCTCATACTGCCCGTAAATATTGGAATAAACTGAAGGAGCGCCTCAAAAAGGAGGGCAGCGAGTCGGTGACAAACTGTCACCAACTGAAACTGGAAGCTAAGGACGGGAAAAAATATCTGACGGATGTCGCAAATCCGGAAACACTGTTGCGCCTCATTCAATCGGTACCGAGTCCCAAAGCCGAACCGATTAAACTCTGGTTGGCAAAAGTGGGATATGAGCGCCTTCAGGATATGAGCGATCCGGCCCGTTCTCTTGACCGTGCACGGGAATACTGGCAACAGCACGGTAGAAGTGAGAAGTGGATCCAGCAAAGGATGATGGGGCAGGAAACCCGCAATAAATTAACAGATTATTGGAAGGATCACGAAATTACCAAGGAAAAGGAATACGCCTTTCTTACCAACATCATTCATCAGGAATGGTCCGGTATAACGGTAAAAAAGCATAAAGAGATAAAAGGGCTTAAAACGCAGAATCTTGGGGACCATATGAGTGAAGCTGAGCTGATTTTTACGGCTCTCGCCGAACTTTCCACCCGAGAGATCGCGGATAGTGTCCAAGCTACTGGTTTGGATGAAAATGCAGATGCAGGCAAAAAAGGAGGGAGGATAGCCAAGAAAGCCCGGATTGAACTGGAACAAACAATCGGTAAAAGCGTTGTAACCAGTAAGAATTTCCTGCCTCCTGCCAAGTAGAATAAGAAGATTAAGGATACCGAAGCGGGAAATAAATAAAGTTGAAATTCTGATCAGGTAACGCCCCGAAAACCCCATCCCCACATCGATCGGCTCTGTATTAACTAATGTAGCACAAAGGTATTCGCAGCCCCGGAAAGGTAAAGGGATTCCGGGCAAGCCTATATTATCTTCGGATATGATCGCCCTTCATTGCTAAAGCACTCGGTCAGTTTGCGACTACACAAACAGACATTCGCCCTTGACCTGATCCGGTTCTTGCTCAAGATACGGTGCTTCATTTTTTAAAATTAATCAAATGAAGTACGACAAAATGCTCTTGACTCCCTGGCAGGTGAACGATTCGGCTGCTGCCAAAATGGTTCAGATCGGGGATCTCAGATGCAGCGCTGATGCCTTTAATCTTGTAGGGCCAATCCTCGCTGATCTCTCCTATGAAGAATTCTGGATCATTCTCTGCTCAAGGTCCAACACTGTCATCAGTTCCGCTAAAATCAGCCAGGGAGGCATCTCCGGAACGGTAACCGATGTCAGATTGATTTTGAATGCAGCTGTCGAAAAATTGGCTTCCGGAATCATCCGCTCATAATCATCCATCCGGAAACC
>JBBAAF010000124.1:0-11200 GCA_041658425.1 Bacteroidales bacterium
AGATTTAAGCTATTTTTATTCCGGTTTTATGAACCCCTCACGAACTAATGTTCGCAAAATGACATGAAAACAATTGAGGGCTCCATGAGTACGAGACAAATCAGGCAAGTACCTGATGATTATATACGAATGAAAAAGAATCTAACCATATTAATATTATCTGCAGCTGCAATTTTCATTGTGGTTGGTATAGAGATTTTTTTAGTATTCCGGATTTATCGCCTCGAAACGGAAAAATTTGATTACCGGTACCGGGAAATAATGCAAAAAGGACTAGCTTTTATAGATAGTCGCGGTGAAAATCTTGGATTAGCCACCGGGTATTATTTTCTGAATAGTGTTTCGAAAAATCTTTTGCCTTTTTACAAGCCGGATTCACCTGATACGTTGAAATTCAGGCAGTTCGTTCTTACAGAGTTTCATAAAATTCTGGTTCAGAAGCAGAAACTCGATAGCCTTCTGGTCGCATATCTCGAGAAGATGAAAGTAGAAACGAAGTTTCGTTCGAATTTTAGTATTTCCAACCTGGCCCTGTTTAATAGCCAGAAAGTGGTACGGATTTTTGACCAGGTTAGCGATTCGGCCTGGAGTTATCCGGATACCCTGTATATCAAGGCCAATCTGATTCCTGTAAATCATTATTCATACTATGGTGACTGTTTCGAGATTGGAATTAATTATTATGTTGATTTTGATAATAAAAAGGTCATTGTTTTGAGAGCGATCGGCGGCAGCCTGGCCATTGCCATTCTGGCTTTACTTGCAGTCTGTCTGGTCTTTATGATGACATTGCGTAATCTAATGGAAGAAAGGAGGTTATCGCAATTGAAAACCGATTTCATTAATAATATGACCCACGAGCTTAAAACACCGCTTTCAACCATTTCAATTGCCACCCGAACGCTTGAAAATGACTCGGTTCTTGATGACAGGAAAAAGACCAAAGAAACTGTTTCGATTATCCACCGCCAGAACCGGCAACTAGCCAAACAAATCAACCATCTTCTGGAGATCAGTATGTGGGAGCGGAAGCAGTTTTCCATCGACCGCCGCATGCTGGATCTGGAACCGTTTTTTGCCGGCATTGCTGAAGCTTTCCGCTGGGAATGCAAGGATAAAGCCTGCAAACTTGAGGAGAGATTTAATCTCTTAAACAAAACAGCATTTTTAGATGAGGTTCAGATGACCGTGGCGCTTCATAATTTGCTGATCAATGCTGTAAAATATAATACGCAGGATCCGGAAGTGATTCTGGAGGTAACCTGTGATGACCGGTTGCGTATTTCAGTTACCGATAACGGTATCGGAATTGGCAAGGAGGATCAAAAGCATATATTCGACAAGTTTTACCGGGTTTCTACCGGTAATGTTCATAAAATTAAAGGGCTGGGCCTTGGTTTGTTTTATGTTAAGCAGATCGTGGAAACTCATGGCGGAAGCATCGAAGTTTCAAGCCGGCCCGGTAAAGGAAGTACATTCACTATAATTCTGCCTGTTCATGGAAAAAATCAGAATTCTGCTGGCTGAGGATGATCCGGATCTTGGCAACATCCTGGCCCAGTACCTTGAAATGCAGGGGTTTGTTGTTTCACTTGCCCGTGATGGTGAGGAAGCCTGGGAACATTTTCAAAAAGTGTTGCCAACCATTTGTATTTTGGATGTAATGATGCCGAAAATGGATGGGTTTGAGCTGGCCGAAAAGATCTCAAGGCACAGTCCTGACCTTCCGTTTCTGTTCCTCACCGCTAAAAGCCTGAAGGAGGACCGTATCAGGGGATTGAAAATCGGAGCCGATGATTATATCACCAAGCCTTTCGAGGTTGATGAGCTGGTTCTTCGGGTAAATAATATCCTGAAAAGATCGGGTATACATGACTCGGATGAATTTCAGATTGGACGCACCCGCTTTAATTTTCAGGAACTGGAATTAATTACCCCCGAAGGCGCGCATAAGCTTACCCTTAAAGAGGGCATGCTGCTGAAATACCTGCTGCAGCATGAAAATAAACTGGTCAAGAGGGAGGAAATCCTGACAGAGGTTTGGGGCGAAAACGACTATTTCCTGGGAAGAAGTATGGATGTTTTCGTGAGCCGTCTGAGAAAATACCTGGTTTCTGAAGAATCTGTCTCGATAGAGACGGTACGCGGAACAGGGTTCATCTTTCGGCTCCGGAGGCCGTAGAGACGCATATTTGCGTCTTTATAATTATCCGTCTCTACGATTCTGGATTTATCCTGAAAAAAGATTCGGGAGCAGCTACAACCTGATAGATCAGCCGGAGCACAATCAGGTTAGCGAGCGTTTCAACGGCCTGTTTAGATGAAATCCGGGCGCTTTTTCGGAAATCACTCAACGTGATCTGATCCCTGGTCTGAAAAAGCTGGAAGAGTTCTTCTTCTATTTTAGTGTAACGGATCAATGCACCCTTCTTCTGCTTCATCTTCTGCCAAACTGTAATCAGAACTTCATCAGCCTGGATATTTTCATCCCTGGAACGGACATAGGCTTGCCAGACTCCCGCCTCCTCCTTCACGAAATGCGGTCGCAGCGGGCTGGGAGGCACCCATATTTCCATAACGGTTTTTCCTTCTTCCTTCCATACCTTTGATTCAAAGCGGATTTCAGGTTTGGAGTAAATCTGGGCAGCAGATTCTATCATATAATATTCTTCCTCGGATCTTACGCCGGCAATCACTCCATTGTCCTTAACCCCAATGAGCAGGCGGCCCCCGTCAGTATTAACGAAAGCCACGAGCGACCGGGCAATTTTCCTTGAATCGGTGATCCCGAATTTGAAATCCTGCTGCTGATGCTCGCCTTCATTTATCAAAGCCTGTATGTAGGAGACTTTCTTCATGTTTTTCCTCGACAAAATTGTTTAAAATTGACCACTTTTCAGCACCCGGAGCGATTATGATAATTAAAGATATGCGGACAGACCCAGTACTCCCCATTTATGAAGAGATTTATCCGGTCTTCTCATTCCTGCTGGATCCGATGAAAAGACTCAGTATACCGGCTGTGTTCGGAATACTGGGCGATGCTGCCGGAAGGGATGCCAGCCGCCGCGGCTGGGGCTATGATGAATTAGCTGAACGCAATCAGGCGTGGGTGCTCATCCGGGCTAAGATGCTGATCAACAGGCAGCCTGTTTGGGGCGAACAGATTATTCTGAGAACCTGGCCAAAATTGATGAAAGGAGTTGTGGCATATCGTGATTTTCAGATTCTGGACATACACCGGAATATTTTGATTGCAGGATCATCTGCATGGACACTTATGGACCTTTTAAGCCGGAAGCCGGTCAGGCTGATCGGAAAGGAATACGATACAGGTGATCTGTCGACTTATAATGCCATTTCTGAAAAGCCCGCAAAAATCATCTGGCCGGCTGAAATGCAGACCGTTAATGAGTTGACAGCAAAATTTGGCCAGCTGGATATGAATAACCATGTCAATAACACCCGCTATATCGAATGGGTGCTTAATGAGTTCCCTATTGATATTCTGATGGAACGGCAGATCAGGGAGGTTGAAGTTAATTTCATTGCTGAAGTCAAGCATCATGATGAAGTTCAAATAGTTTTGCCGGTAAATCAGCCGGACAACGGTGTTCTCCAGGGATTCATAAAATACAAAGTGGACAATCGGCAGGCGTTTGCAGCAAGATTTACCTTTGTTTAAAGTAATGATACATAAACCACGGAGACACTGAGAGCACGGAGAAACACAGAGAATGTTTCTTTCTCTCTCCGTGTCTCCGGGGTGAATAATTAAGAAGCGTTAAATTGATGAACGATATTGAACATAATCTTAATGCCATTCGCCGCGAGATCGGTGATCAGGTAATGGCTGTTGCAGTCTCCAAAAATCATCCTGCCGAAGAAATTCTCGAAGCATACCAGGCCGGCCAGCGGATTTTTGGGGAAAACCGGGTACAAGAAATTTTGGCCAAACAACCATTTCTTCCGGCTGATATTGAGTGGCACATGATCGGCCATCTTCAAACTAACAAAGTAAAGCTTTTAGTCCCTTTTATTTCGATGATCCAATCGGTTGATTCATTGAAACTTCTGACGGAGGTTTCCATCCAGGCACAGAAGAACCAACGGGTGATCGATTGTCTGCTTCAGATTTTCATTGCTTCGGAAGAGACAAAATTCGGTCTTGATGAAAAGGAGGTTAAGAACCTCCTGACCGCAATAACACAGAACCCGCTGCCCGGCATAAGGATCAGAGGTTTGATGGGTATGGCAACCTTTACCGATGACAAGGACCAGATCAGAAGAGAATTCCGGGGACTGAAATCCCTTTTCGATAAAATCAGAGATGAATTCTTCCGCGACGACAACTCATTTAATGAATTATCGATAGGAATGTCAGGGGATTATCTGATTGCAATAGAGGAGGGGAGTACTATTGTCCGGATAGGCACGAAAATTTTCGGCTCGCGATGAAATGCACAGAGGCTTTAATAAAATTATACTAAAATACAATGGTTGATCTTAAAACTACTTATGTCGGATTACAGCTCGGCAATCCGATAATCGTCAGCAGCTCAGGCCTGCTCGACAATATGGATAAAGTTCCCCTGATTGCTAAGGTAAGTCCCTATTTTTCCAATTTGATCTACATGGTTAATCAATTTCATGCGATTGGTTTACAGGGAGTTGTTCTTTTTAATCGCTTATATGAACCTGATATCGATCTGAAAGAAATGAAGATCACTACCGCGGAGGTATTCAGTTCACCTACTGATCTCCGTCAATCCTTGCGATGGATCAGCTTGGTCACTGACAGATTCCGCAAGATCGACGTGTCAGGCTCAACCGGTATCCACGACAGTGAATCCGCTTTCGCGGGAAGATGAGTTATCGCAATTATGAAGATCCGAGAACCTGGGAAAGGGTTCAGTTTATGCGCTACTATTCAAACTGCCACTAACCTTCGGTAACGAATGGTTCCAATACCACGATAAGCTCCCGGGTCAGCCCCTGCTTTGTTTCAGGTTGATCCGGGAGACTGTTTTTTATCAGGACTGAAATCTTAGTCAGCACTCTCTTGCTCACCGGCCTTTCCTGGCCTGCAGTCATCGGTTTTAAAGTTTTTTAGTGAGATATTGGGCGGTATGGGATTCTTTGCATTGAATTAAATCTTCAGGAGTTCCTGCAAAAACCAGGTTTCCCCCTTCAGAACCGCCTTCCGGGCCCAGATCAATAATCCAATCGGCATTTTTAATCACTTCAGGGTTATGCTCGATAATAATCAGGGTATGACCACGATCCAGCAGGGCCACAAAGGCTTTCAGCAATGTTTTGATATCATCGAAATGCAGGCCGGTTGTCGGCTCATCAAAAATAAAGAGTGTTTGACCTGCATCATGGCCACGGGTGAGAAATGAAGCTAATTTGATTCGCTGGCTTTCGCCGCCGGATAAAGTTGACGACGACTGTCCGAGTTTTACATAGCCCAGGCCCACATCTGCCAGAGGCTGAAGCTTCTGGGCGATTTTTTTAGCGGTGTGGTCTTTTTGTGCAGTGAAGAATGCAAGAGAATCGCTCACTGACATTTCCAGCATATCGTGAACGTTTTTACCGGCGTAGCGAACTTCCAGGATCTCTTCCCTGAACCGGGTACCGTGGCAATGCTCGCAGGTAAGGTAAACATCTGCCATAAATTGCATTTCGACCTTGTTCACTCCTTCTCCCTGGCACTCCTCGCAGCGGCCGCCGTCAACGTTAAAAGAAAAATGAGAGGCTTTGTAACCGTTCATTTCAGATAAGGGCAGGTCCGCCATGAGTTTGCGAACCTCGTCCCAGGCCTTGATGTAGGTGACCGGATTAGATCTTGAACTTTTACCAATCGGATTCTGGTCAATGAGTTCCACTTGCGAAATCCGGTGCAGGTCGCCCGTCAGGGTTCCGAAGCGGCCGGTTCGTTCCCCGGCACCATTAATTCGTTTATTGAGTGCCGTGAAGAGTGTTTTATTTACCAGGGTTGATTTCCCGGAACCGCTGACGCCGGTAACCACTGTCATGATCTCGAGTGGAAATAACACATTTATGGCTTTCAGGTTATTTTCTCCTGCCCCTTTCAGCTCGATGAAATTATTCCATTTCCTTCTGACTTCCGGTACCGATATTTTTTCGAGCCCCGACAAATATCTGGCAGTAAGGCCGTTATTTTGCAAGGACAGCTGTTCATGTGTACCTTGAAAAATTACTTCCCCGCCGTATCTTCCGGCACCCGGACCAATATCTATTATGTAGTCGGCCGATCGGATAATGTCTTCATCGTGCTCGACCACCAGAACCGTGTTTCCAAGGTCGCGCAATCGTTTGAGGACCTTTATTAATCTGCCGGTATCACGGGGGTGCAGGCCGATACTGGGTTCGTCGAGAATATACAAAGAGCCCACCAGGCTGCTGCCGAGCGATCCCGCCAGGTTGATACGTTGGGACTCTCCGCCGGATAAGGTATTGGAAGTGCGGTTAAGGGCAAGATAACCTAGCCCCACCTCCGATAAATACATTAACCGGTTGCGGATTTCAGTCAGCAAACGTCCGGCAATGTGCTCCCGATGATCATCCAGTTTCAGTAAATCAAAAAATGTAATCAATTCAGATACAGGGTATTTTACCAGGTCAGTAATCGATTTTTCCCCGATCTGCACCCAGCGGGCCTCTTTCCGAAGCCGTGAACCCAGGCATTCAGGGCAGATTGTTTTACCCCGATAGCGTGCCAGCATCACGCGATACTGGATTTTATATGATTTCTCCTCAAGATGGGCAAAGAAGGCATGAAGGCCTTTGAACCATTCGTTACCTGTCCACAAGAGCTGGCGTTCTTTTTCAGTCAGCTGGTAGAACGGACGATGGATCGGAAAATTGAAATTAACGGCTGTTTGAAGGAGCTGGTCCTTCCATTTCGACATTTTCTCGCCTTTCCAGCAAACAATGGCTTCTTCAAAGACCGACAGGTTGGTGTTGGGAACAACCAGATCTTCATCGATACCAATGGTGGAACCGAATCCCTCGCAAACCGGGCATGCGCCCAGGGGGTTATTAAAGCTGAACAGGTATACACTGGGCTCCTCAAAGAGAATTCCATCCATCTCAAAGCGATTGGAATATTGCTCTTCCTGATAATCCCCGTTCTGGAAAATTTTCAGGGTGCATTCCCCTTTACCTTCAAAAAAGGCAGTTTCAACTGAATCCCCGACACGTGCCTGAAGATCCTCCTCCTGTCCGATAAACACCCGATCGATCAAAATATCAAACGGACAGGTTTCACAAAGGGTATAAGAAGGATCGAGTACTTCTGATATCTTTCTGATCTGTCCGTTATCTTCAATTCGTGTATATCCCTGCTGAACAAGAATTTCCAGATGCGTACGGAGGGATCGGTCCTCGGGTTTGTGCAACGGTGCCAGAATCATGATCTGGGCACCCTCAGGCAGCCTCATGATCCTTTCCACCACATCCTGAACCTGATGTTTATTTACTTTATTTCCGCTAACCGGTGAATAAGTTTCTCCGATGCGGGCAAATAAAAGCTTGAGATAATCATATATCTCTGTTGAGGTGCCAACGGTGGACCTGGGATTACGGGTATTGACCCTTTGTTCGATGGCAATCGCCGGTGGAATTCCCGTAATCAGATCCACATCCGGTTTGTCGAGGCGCCCCAGAAACTGACGGGCATAGGACGATAGGCTTTCAACGTAACGACGCTGACCTTCAGCGTACAAGGTGTCAAAAGCCAAAGAAGATTTTCCTGATCCCGACAAGCCGGTTATAACAATCAACTTATCCCTGGGGATCGAAAGATTAATATTTTTCAGGTTGTGAACCCTTGCTCCTTTAATCAGTATATTGTTTTCAGGATCAGAGCTATTTTCGGGCATGATTTTTGATAAATTTCGGGCTGTGAAGTTAGATCATTTTTGTCAGGACGAAAAATTAGGTCGAGTGTAAAATATTATTCGTATACTTGCGTTCTGATTATAGAAACGTTAAACAAAACTAAAAGGAGGACTGTTATCGAGGGAATTCTACTTCTGTGTTAATCTTAAAAAGGAGGTAGTTTTGAGTTTACATAATCTAGAGGATTATGCCCTTGTAGAACAGTACATTGCAGGTGACCAGACCTGCATTGAGGAATTAATCAAAAGGCATAAGAACCGGGTATACACATATATCCTTCTGATCGTTAAGAATCAACAACTGGCCGAAGATATCTTTCAGGACACCTTTATCAAGGTAATCAAGTCTCTTAACAAAGGACGGTATTACGATAAGGGCAAATTCCTGTCATGGGTACTCCGGATCGCTCACAACCTGATTATAGATCATTACAGGAAACAGAAATTACTCAATACTGTTCCAAATGAAACCGGGGATATGGACTTGTTCAATAACCGGAAACTGGCTGAGCTGAATATTGAGGAAACCATTGTGCAAAACCAGGTAATGAGTGATGTACGGATGTTGGTTGATCTGTTACCGGATGATCAGAAACAGGTTGTATATCTGCGTCACTATTGCGGGTTGAGTTTCAAGGAGATTGCTGATCAAACCGGGGTGAGCATCAACACCGCTCTTGGCAGGATGCGCTATGCGCTGATCAATATGCGAAAAATAATGAAAGACAAGCAGTTAACGCTAACCATGTCATAGTTGAATATTGAAAAAATCGCCCCGGTACTTGCCGGGGCTTTTTTTTAACTTTTTTTCATCAAACTTATACTACGGGAGTACCTGATTCGTTTTACAATCAGAATAATACTAATAAATAATATATGATGCGTCTATGACAAACTTATCTACCCTTTACTTTCTCGTCAATAATGAATTAGGCAACTTAGAAGATGGCAACATTGTGAATGAAATTAACCTGATGGAAGAAATTGATTCTGATCTATTGGTCTGCGCACCTGAAGCCGCGGTCAGGAACATACTAGGTTTTGCCAGCTCCTACACCTCGATGCCTTCGATTCTGCTCGATGAGATCGAATTTTACAAAAATTAACTACCTCTAGTTCAATGAGAAAGCTGTTCCGGGTTAACTGGGGCAGCTTTTTTTTTGCAAATAAATTTGGTCAGAATTTTAGTACATTTTATATTTGTGATATCAAAATGATATCAATATGAAAAACGAATCAGAATTTAAAGGAAAGAATGGTTTTGTAATGCTGGCCATTTGGCTTGTCCTGGCGGTATTATGTTCGGATGTTTCCGCCCAACCGATCGTCAATGCCGGGACACTGCACAATTAGCGGGTTATGAACAAGAAGAAGTCCTTTGTGCTGCGGTTGAATTCCGAAATGTATGATGCGTTGGAAAAGTGGGCGGCCGATGAATTCCGTAGCACAAACGGACAACTCGAATGGATCATCAGCGACGCGTTAAAGAAGGCGGGAAGAAAGCCGAAACGTGAGGAACGCGGGGAACGTGAGGGCGTTAAGGACGTGAGGACGTGAGGTTGAAGTATAGTAGGGTGCCCCCAATATTTATTTCTCGGTGAACACATAGTGTACCAGGTTCGCGCCCATCTTGAGTGCTTTAAGTCTCGTCTCCTGGGAGTCGTTATGCACGGCGGGGTCTTCCCATCCGTCGCCGAGATCGCTTTCATACGAATAAAAGCAGACCAATCTTCCTTCCCATATCAGTCCGAACCCTTGTGGCCGTTTGTTATCATGTTCATGAATTTTGGGTAAACCTTCCGGAAACAGGTTGGGTTTCTGGAAAACCGGGTGGGATGCAGGCAATTCCACAAAATCAAGGTCCGGGAATACCTTTTTCATTTCACGCCGTGCAAACTGATCCAGGCCATAATTATCATCGATATGAAGGAATCCGCCTGCCAGAAGGTATTGCCGGAGGTTTTCAGATTCCTGGGGTGAAAAAAGGACATTTCCGTGGCCGGTCATGTGGACAAAAGGCAGCGAGAAAATATCCCGGCTGCCGGGCTCAACCGTAACCGGATCTTTAGCTATATCGGTGTGAAGGGTCTCATTGCAGAATCTGATCAGATTGGGCAGTGAGGTGGGGTTGACGTACCAGTCGCCACCGCCGGAGTATTTCAGTAGGCCGATATGAACGGATTGGGCATGAACGGTAAGAGAGAAAAGAGAGAGAGAAAAGAAAAGAAAGAATCGTGACAAGTGACGAGTGACACGGACCTCCCCCTGCCCCCTCCTTCCTAAGGAGGGGGTAGCAGCATCTACATGCTTGATTACCAAAGGAATGCAGGGGCTCAAAGCCCTCTCCTTTCTAAGGAGGGGGTTGGGGGAGGTCAGGCGAAGGCCGGGATCTCGTCGATTCAATAACTGAAATATAGCGGGACTCGTCGATTTATGTATCATATAGGTCATAGTTTACTTCCGCAAAGTTGTGTTAAATGGTTGAATCGGCATCGGTCGGGCAAAGAATATTGAAAATTTCTTACTTTTGCGCTCACGATCGGAGAAATGCCAGAGTGGTCGATTGGGACGGTCTCGAAAACCGTTGTACCTTTACGGGTACCGGGGGTTCGAATCCCTCTTTCTCCGCGAGGTGGGTGTGGGTTTGAGTGTGAGGTGTGGGTGTGAAAAGAGTACAAGGGCGTGGCTTTGAAGATAGTCAGGCCTTTTTTTTTCAGCGTACGGAAAGGCACCGAAAGGTACCATAGGAGTTACCAAATCGGGTACCTATCGGAAAACTTATCAACAGGTACCCGAATAACACATAATGCGCTAATATGCTGAAACTTGCGTTTTGAATCCAGAAACTCGTTTGCGAACTTTGTAAAGTTGATGAAGCACATTAATTTTTAACAGTTACGTTATGAAACGAGCAACATTCAAAGTCATGTTCTACCTGAAGCGTCAGAAAGAGAACGCTAACGGTGAAGTACCCATCTATATGAGGGTAACGGTTAACGGCATTCGGGCTGAGGTTGCCATTCAGCGGATGATCCGTCCGAAACTGAACTTGATCACGGATTATACGTTTAAGGTTGACCGGCTGCAACAGGTGGCTGATGTTTTTGTGTTCTGCTGCTACACCGGATTGGCCTACTCGGACGTAAAGGAACTGAACCCCGGACATCTGATTGAATTGGCTGATGGATCGTGGCAGGTATCGAAGAAGAGAAAGAAAACAAAACGACAACTCTCGATACCACTACTGAAACCCGCCCAATCGCTTGTGGAAAAAT
>JBBAAF010000125.1:0-11182 GCA_041658425.1 Bacteroidales bacterium
TTGATACCGGGCAGAAAATCAGGTGCCCATGAGTCTTGTGTTAAAACCTACCATCTTTTATCCAAGGCTGCTGATATCATTCATAATCATCCAGTGCCCTGGTGGGAGCCAATTATGCAGGTTTCAGCTAATTAATTCTCTGCCTCATTTTTTCATCTTTTCCTAAACCTGTATGCCCAATATGCAAAGCCTCTCTTTTGCCGCTTACAAACCAACCCTATGATACCTGATCAAATTACCGACCGATTAAATGAAATCTCCATCGTTTCAGTCATCGAGTCTTATTCCATTAAACTTAAACCCAAAGGCCACAATTTTGAGGCATGCTGCCCTTTCCATGATGAAAAGACCGCAAGCTTTACCGTATTCACCAAGAATAATAACTTCAAATGCTTTGGATGCGGGATACAGGGTGGCCCGATAACCTTCGTTAAAGAATATCAGAAAATTGGATTCGTGGAAGCCTGTAAAAAATTGGGATCCACTTACCATATAGATATCCCTGAACGGGAATTAACCCCGAAAGAAATTGAAATCCATGTTCAGAAAGAGTCCCTCCTGGTGGCAAATTCCTTTGCAGCTGCTTATTTCAAAACTTCGCTATTGATGCCTGAAAACCAATCCGTGTTGGATTATGCGCTCAGCCGGTGGGAACAGAAAACCATTGAAAAATTCGAGATCGGTTTTGCACCGGAGGCCTGGGATGGGCTTTTAACCGTCGCCAAACAGTCCGGCTTTAAAGAAGAAGTCCTTCATGCCGCTGGCCTGATCAGCGAGAGCTCAAAAACCCCAGGCAAGTTTTTTGACTACTTCCGCAATCGCCTGATCATTCCTATTCAAGATAAATCAGGCCATGTAATCGGATTCACAGGCAGAACTTTGGGCAAGGATGAAAAAAAGTATTTCAATACCAAGACCACCCCCATCTATCACAAAGGGAACCAGTTATTCGGGATCAACTTTGCTTATGAGGGTATCCGGTACCATGAAAATGCTTACCTGGTCGAAGGCAATGCCGATGTGATCAGGATGCACCAGATCGGAGTACCTAACACTGTTGGAATTTGCAGTACTTCATTCACAGTGGAACAACTCAATTCGATCAAAAGTATTTGTAGTACCATCACCATCATTCCGGATTCCGACCCCGCCGGGAAAAAGTCAATCGACCGCACAGCCAAAATGATTATGGATTCCGGAATGAGTTGCAACGTCCTGGAATTACCTTTTGATAAAGATAACAAGGTAGATGCCGACAGCTTTTTTATAAATCTCGACCAATTCGATAAGTACCTGAATGAAAACGTAACCGATTACATTATCAATCAGGCCGTAAAGTTTAGCAAACTCCCGGGCACACCTACCAATAGGAGCAAGGCCGTTAATGATATTTCAGATCTGATTTTCCGGATGGAAGCCGATTCCCGGCAAATGTATATTGAACAGGTCAGCCGGTTGATCAAACCTAAAAAAGCATGGCAGGACCGGCTTAAAGAACTTATTAAAGATGGCATTCCGGAAGTTGTCAGGGAGGATAAAACCGAAAGAATTCCGGACCATGTATCCCTGGTCGATTGGCAGAAATACGGTTTTTATGCAGATAAAAACTGCTACTATTTCCGTACAGGCCGCGGAGATATCGAACGCGGCTGCAACTTCACCCTTGTACCCCTGTTCCACATCGAGAGCGTTTTGAACGCAAAAAGGATCTTCCGTATCACTAACGAATATGGCATTACCCGGGTAATCGAGATCGCCCAGCGTGATCTGATCAGCCTCGGCGCCTTTAAAAATTGTATCGAATCACTCGGGAATTTCCTTTGGGAAGTGTCAGATACAGAACTCAATAAATTGAAACGGTATCTGTACCAGGAAACTAAATCTTGCACCGAAGTCACTCAGCTCGGTTGGCATAAAGACGGATTCTATTCCTGGGGAAATGGCATCTTCAATGGTTCGTTCACCAAAGTAGATCAATATGGGATCGCTTCGCACGATGATGTTAATTATTATCTACCAGCGTTTTCCTCAGTGTATGAGAAGGAAAATCAACTCTATATGTCAGAACGCCAATTCATGCACCGCGATGAAAACACCATCACCCTGCAGGATTACAGTCGGCGCCTGATAAAGGTATTCGGGAAAAATGCCTCAATAGCTTTGTGCTTCTATTTTTCAAGCCTGTTCCGGGATATCATCATTCACAAAATGAACTTTTTCCCTATCCTGGATTTATTCGGACCTAAAGGAACCGGCAAAACAGAACTGGCCGTTTCAATTTTGTCATTCTTTGGTAAAATGGGTAAAGGTCCGAATATCAATAACACCAGTAAGGCGGCCCTCGCAGATCATGTATCCCAACTCCGGAACGCGTGCGCTCACATCGATGAATATAAGAACTCGATCGAACTCGATAAACACGAATTCCTGAAAGGACTTTGGGACGGAACAGGGCGTACCCGCATGAACATGGATAAAGACAAGAAAAAGGAAACCACGGCAGTGGATTGCGCCGTAATCCTGTCGGGTCAGGAAATGCCTACCGCAGATATCGCCCTGTTTTCCAGACTGGTGTACTTAACATTCAATAAAGAATCATTCAGCGATGCCGAAAAACAACAATTCAATGAACTAAAAGCAATTGAAACCCTGGGTAATACTCACATCACCAATCAGATACTTTCCCTTCGCAAAACTTTTTCTAAAAATTATGATGCCAGTTATGATACGGTAGCCCGTGACCTTACCAGGACAATCGGCGAAATCGTTATCGAAGATCGCATTTTCAAAAACTGGCTGGTGATCCTGGCATCTTACCACGCCATTCAGGATTTAATAGAAGTCGCCTTTAATTATGACAGCCTGATCAAACTCTCAGCCGAGCAAATCATCATTCAGAACAGCGAAACCAAGAAGAGCAGCGAGATATCATCCTTTTGGTCGATAGTTCAATATCTGGCCTCTGATGGCATGGTCCATGATGGCGTCGATTACCGGATTGAAAGACTTAAAGAAGTGGAGACAGATTTAATGACTTCACCGAAGGAATACAAGGTATCAACCCGGATAATATTTATCCAGTTTTCAAAAATATTCCATCTGTACCGTAAGCACGGTAAACAAACCGGCGAAAAGATCCTGCCGCTCGATTCACTACAATATTATATAGAACACGATAATAGATACCTCGGAAAAAAACGTACCCGGTTTCGCTTTCTGGATACCACATTATCAGCTGAGGGAGTCTGGTCAACTAAACCGGAATGGTCGTATGTTTTCGAATATGACTCCCTCAAAATCGACCTCAGTTCCACTTCAACTGACGATGAATTGCCTGACGAGTTAAACCCAAAACCGACCGGCCCCGGCCGGCCAACAACATTGGCAGTTCCCTACGATTATAACCAGAAAAAATTATCCGATGAATTCTAGCCGCAAAAACCTCCGGAACAAATGGAACAAATGGAACAAATTCGTAGGCCTCGTTACCACTCACTTTCTTAATTCTTCATCCTTGGAACAAATTGGAACAAAATGGAACAAATTACCTCAATTCCCCAACTCTTGGAACAAATGGAACAGAATCAGCCTCCTTTGGAACAATATTATAAAAGTTAAAATGATATATATAAGGGAGTTAGCATTCTGTTCCATTCGTTCCGCTTGTTCCACCGGAAATAGGTGTCCTGGCTCGGCGCAAAAAATAAATAAATAAATTTTATGGAATATATCGATCGAGTCTATATTGACCTGAAAGACCGGGAAAAGAGTAACTTCCTGATGTCCAGTCTTAAAGATCCTGGGAAATTTATTTCCGCGGTCAAAGAATTGATCGATTACGGCTACTTGCCCAATGTTCATTGGGACTCCAGCTATTCCACCCTCTATATCGAGGAAAAACTCCCTGATAAAACGCCCCAAAATCAATCTCAAAATTTATCAAAAACTACCTGGTATGACAAATGAAAACCAAGCTGAAAATACAGCTCAAATTAAGGAATTGCTGGAAGCCGTTAAAGTGATGCGAAACATCCAGAAAAGCTACTTCCGGATCCGAAACTTTGAAACCTTATGTAAGGCTAAGAATTCAGAAACTATTGTGGACCGTTTACTGACTAAAATCGAACAGGTTGAAAGTTCTCATCCAAAACTTATTGAGGATTAGAAAAATAATAGTCAGCCAATCACCAAATCCTTTCTATATGAAGTCCGGCAAATATATTGTAATTCCCTGTAAACCTTATGTTAAGCAATTTCTGATTCAGAACTTCGGGTACCCGGTAAACTTCTATTCCGTGGCAAACCCTTACACCTACCTGTTCCGCACCTACCTGCACATGCCCGATGATCCGCAAGGTAAAGCCCAGATCAAAAGAGGGAAACGGCCAAAGCCCAAGGTAAAGCCATGCTTCACGAATTCAGAGCTGGACGTTCGGGTTGAATTTGTAATCTCCGAGCATGATTTTTACCGGTATGGCTGGGAGATGCATCCCATCCACATAACGGCTCTCAACACCATTTTTGAGCAGGCAGCCAAGCTTTTCATGAGAACCTCCATTACCATCGATACGGCTATCTCCGGGAGCCAGGCAACCAGCATCCGGAGGTTTCAGGATCGTTATGGCTACCCGGATGAGATTTGGAACTTCCAATCCATCAAAAAAGACCTGGATCGGAACACCATTCGTCAGGAACTTGGGTTCGATACCGAGATCTATGACAAAATCCAAAAAATATTAATGCACAATTTGTACAAGTTAGGGACACTTTCTAAAAACAATCAATTATCAAATGAATACTCTCGTAAAAGAACAAAACAACCTCGGGGGGATAGCCAAGATCTGGCTGATCGCTTCAGTGAAGATTCCCTCCTATCTTTATAGTTATCCCCGTGGACTGATGCAACTGCCCATTAATTGGGCAGTTGATGCCTGGGAACTCACTCCTGTTTTTCAATCCGGCTCCTATTCTCAAGATCAGGTGCAATCTCCTGCCGGCACTTACTTCGAAAACACTGTATCATTCAAAATCCCGAAGTATACCCTGGATAGAAGGCAATTTGCCGCTGACTTGTCGAGCCTTCTCTGGGCCGTCCTTACAATGGATCAAAATGGTGAGTTCTTGCTGATGGGAACCAGCGATTATCCGATGCGTCTTACCATCAAGGTGGTATCAGGTTCCGATTTATCGGATCTCAACCATGTTGCCGTCACCGTATCGGGCAAGTCTCCCATTCTACCCTTAAACATCGCAATTACTACCTGATTACCCGTCGTATCAGGGGTTTTAGATCCTTTTTGTCCTTTTAATCCGCCTGAGTCACCCTTAATTTGGTGGCTCAGGCTTTTTTTATCCGGCACAAAAAGGACCCATGAACACATTACAACTTGATATTGATGGCTTTATCGGAAATTGGGGTTATTCCAAATCTTTCGTTAAAAACTTCCTGGCGGCAGCCGGGAAAAATCCGGTCACAGTTCGGGTATCCTCTCTGGGTGGCGACGTTGATCACGCCATCGCTATTTATGATCAATTCGTGGAGCATGGCAACGTAACCATTCAGTTATCGGCCTTCAATGCCAGCGCAGCTACCCTGATCACCCTCGGGGCTAAAAGGATCCTGATGAACTCCAATGGATTTTACCTGATCCATAAGGCGCTGAACTGGGTGGATACCTGGGGAAACATGAACGAGGACGATATCGACGCTTTAATTCTCACCCTGACGAAAGAAAAGAAGGAACTGGAAAAGGTCACCCTGGTGCTGGCCAAAATGTATTCCCGGAAAACCGGAAAACCAACTTCCGAGATTTTAACCCTGATGAAGGAGGAAACCTGGCTGAACGCCGAGGAAGCCCTTGCCTGGGGATTCATAGATGAAATCACCGAACCCGCCACCAAGGAGAATTTACTCTCCAACCAGAAGATGGTAACCATGCTCAATTATTCGGAGCTCCCCATCCCGGAAAAATTGGAGCACACTATTGATCCGGTTCCGGGCATCCTGCAAAATGTCACCACCTCAATCAAGAAAATTATCAACTCAATCTTTACCATGAAACAACTTGCATTCCTCAACAAATTACTCGGGGTTCCCTCACTTGAGGCAACCGCTGAAGGGATCTACCTCAATGAAGCCCAGGCCACCGCCATTAACGAAGCGCTGGAAGCCAATCAGCAGATTGTTACCGAGCGCGATGCTGCAATCGCAAACCGCGATGCAGCCGTTACGGACCGGTCTAATATTGTCGCCTCCCTGGATGCCATTGACGCTACCATTGCCACCGCCACCACCATCGAGACCAAGATCCAGGCAATCCGCGATTTCATGGCCGCAAAGCCTGCCGTAGCACCTGTAGGGGTGGTAACCGCCGTTGACCCGATCACCGACACCCTGACCGATAACATCAAACTCCTCAACTCTCTTCCGCACATGCAGGAAGACAATTAACCGTATTCACCACCAAAACAGCATTTCATCATGGACATCAGCGAATTAATTATTGCGTTTGGGGCCTACTACGAACAGGCAGGCCAAAACGTCAGCCGCATCAAGCGGTTACTTACTCAAGGGATTGAAACCCCTAAGATCTGCACCCCCCTGAAAACAGACGATACCATTTATCGTTTGTCCCAGATCAACATGACCCGTATCGTTCAGCCTTTCCAGCAAGGATGGACCCCGATCAACTCGGCTGCCTTTACCCCGAACGAGCTTCGCCTCTTCCAGTTCAAAGTGGACCAGGATATTCAGCCGGATTTCATTACCGCCAGCTGGCTCGGATTTCTTGATTCCAATAGTCTGACCAAAAAGGATTATCCATTGGTCCGGTACCTGATCGAAAATAACCTGATCCCTTCCATTCAGAACGACATGGAAATGTTCGTATACGGACATGGAGTCTATCAGGCACCCACCCCCGGGGTAGCCGGTCCGGTCGTCTCCTGCATGGATGGTTTGATCAAACTGCTCCAAGTAGGAGTAGATGCCTCGACGATCAATTCGGTCAATATCGGGCCTTTGGACAAGGATTCCATTTTCGACCAGGTGGAAGCCTTCATCGATGGCATTTCCGAAATCTACCAGAATGAAGCCATGGACGTTTGCATGAGCCAAACCTGGTACAAGCATTACCTCCGGGATAAACGCGTAAGCGGGTTCTACACGAAATTCTCCGACAAGGAAATCGATAACGGAATCGACTTCACCGTCCAGAAAGTCAAAGCTCTTCCTTCCCTGAATAACTCCAATGTTATTTTCGCCACCCCGAAAGCAAACTTGCTTCACCTGACCAAGAAGTCGGCCAACATGACCAAGTTTGACATTCAGGAATCCAAACGTACTGTCAGTATTTTAACTGACTGGTGGGAAGGTCTCGGATTCGGGATGAATGCTGCGGTATGGACCAACCTCCCGAAAACCGGCAGCGGTTCAGTTTAATCTGAAATATTCACGCTCAAATCTTTAAAAACATGGATTTTGCAGATATAGGAAAATTGCTCACCGATGGAAAAAACCTCGGCGGATTGGCCCAGCGGATATACTTCGGCCTCTGGTACGATGTTCTCACCTGGCCGACAGACCCTTCCGGACCCGCTTCATTGGAGCTTGCCGGCGCCCAGGCAGGTGATATCGTGATGAAACCCGGCAAGCGGATGTTCGAGCTGTATACCACCGAGGATGCAGCTAAACTCGACATCAACGTAATCGGAGAAGAAGCCGGCAAGGGGTACGAACTCCTGTTGCATGTTTTCGCACCGGGCCTTCATAAGAAACTCCTGGGTTTCATGAACGCTACGAAAAATGAAGACCTGGTCTTTATTGCAATGGATAGCGCCGGTCAGAATTACTTGCTGGGTTGCGAGATCCGGTCAGCCAAATTCTCTGCCAGCGACGGATCCGGTACCGGTTCAACCACGGATGGAAGGCGCGGTTTCGGGATGACCTTCGCTTTCCGCGCCGCCAACATTTATGTGTATACCGGCAATATCCCACTGACTGAAGCCTTAGGATCAGTATGACCTGGAAAGATTATTTCACCCTCATAAAAGTTCAGCCTGGGCGTATCGTTACGCCCCGGTTTGGGACTTTGGATTTTGCCGATCCCAACCTGCCGGTGGAAAAAGTACAGGCCCTGTTTGAGGATGACTTCCCGTACCTTAAGATTACACCCCTGGGCTTGGAAGTCCTTTATCCTGTTCCCCCTCTTGCCAAACTCCCCTCTAAAACTGTGGAACCCCTTACCCCGGCAAGGAAACTCGTAAAACGAAAAGCGTAGGTTTCTTTTTCATAGGTTTTGTATTTTGCGGAAGCCCCCGATGAGAAGGGGGCTTTTGCTTTGGTAAAAAACAAGAGGATATCGCATGTTTAAAACACTTACCTTAGAGGGCATGAACATAATTCCTAAAATACAAACTACTGGAAGCCTTGAGGTTAATCCAATTGAACTCAATCAATACCGATCAAGACAACGAATTGCTTGGTTTTTTCATCTTGTACGAGTTCCGTTCCAGGCGCAAATAATCGTACCCATACTATTAAAGCTCGGTTTCAGCAAGTTGTAATACCAGGTTTGTTTAAAAAGAAGTAAAAAAGTAGTGCTGTAATCAATATCAATTTTTTAATTATCAAATGGAGGATACAATATGATTGGAATGAACTTTGTCAGTTTCATAATCCTGTTGGGTATCAGTGTTGTGATCTCAGTAGTTCTGCATTACCTGTTAAAGTTCTATGTCAGACCGGGTCTTGTTTCATTTTTTTCTAAAGTAATCTTTGGATGGATTGGTGCTTGGCTTGGCACACCGGTCTTTGGTCGCTGGTTCGAAGGTGTGAATTATGAAAACGTTTTTATATTTCCCGCTATTCTTGGTTGCCTGGCTCTATTGGTCATATTAACAGATGTGGTTAAATCATTAAAAGCTGCATCCTGATAGTCATGATTAGTTGAAGTTCTCAATATTCGTTTTAAGTCAATGTACGGCACTACTTTTCCCCTTTATTTACCAAGGAGGGATACGAATCAATGAAGCCATAAACCTGAAAATACCCGATACCGGTTCTAACCGGATGCAGATGCGGAGTGATCAGGGAAAAGGTAAGAAGGACCGGATGACCTTATTGTCTAATGGTGATCTGGAATTGCTGGAAGACTATCGCCAGTATAGGCCTAAACATTATCTCTTCGGTGGTTAGGCGGGTGAACAATACAGTGTCACTAGCATTCAGGCGGCATTTCGCAGAGCCAAAGAAAAGGCTGGCATCCGGAAACCTGCCTCGGTTCATACTCTGCGTCATAGTTTTGCCACACACCTATTAGAGAAAGGAACAGATCTGCGATATATTCAGGAACTGCTCGGCCACAAAAGCTTAAAAACCACTGAAATATATGCGCATGTCTCCCAGTAGAAGCTATCCCTGATAATCAGTCCTTTTGATGACCTGGATATTGGGAAATGATATACCTTTACCATTATGAAAGTAAAAACTAACATCATAGTTGCGCATAGCCATCCAATTTGGCGCGCTATACGCAGTATAGATGAATTGCGGGTATACGTAATATGTGTGTACAAAGGTAGCGTTCATTTTAAAGCCAGATTCACATGGATAAATTATTAGAACTTGAAAGATTAGCAATTGAGTATAACAGTGAAAGACGAAAGGGCTTTCGAACTTCTAACGTAAATAGCTATACGTATATAGACTTGTATTTAAAGTGGTTCGCTGAAGCCAAAGATCTGTTCATGGAATATTTTGATGAATCTGATAAACTATTGAAAGACTTTATTGATTATGAAACAAGTGGGAACGGTTATGTATTGAATGACAATTTCACTAGACAATATCCTATTTTCCAATTGCTTGTCGAGAAAATTAAAAATGGTCAAAAGAAAATGGATATAGTTCCAAAAAAGAAAAGAATGAAAACAAACAAATGCTTTCTGATTCATGGACATAATGAGTCTCTTAAATTTGAAGTTGCAAGATTTTTAGAAAAAGAATTAGGTATACATGTTACAATATTGCATGAAGAAAGCAATAAAGGGAAAACTATTATTGAGAAATTTGAAGCAAACTCAATTGTGGATTTTGCAATTGCATTATGGACTCATGATGATGAAGGTAAGGCTATAGCTGATAAAGATTTAAAACCGAGAGCAAGACAAAATGTGGTTTTAGAGACTGGTTACTTTTTTGGAAGCTTAGGACGAGATAAAGTAATAGTTTTAAATGAACCAGGAATTGAACTACCTTCTGATTATAGTGGTTTGATATACATATCACTTAAAGACAATTGGAAACATGATTTAATAAAAGAAATTGAAGCTATATATGAATAAAAAGCGAAACGCTAACAAAAATTATATGTCAATTGCGGTTTCAGTGGTGTGCGAGCGGAGGTTCGCCTCACAAACTAGTAACGGTTCGACAGAACAACGCCCGCAAATTGGCAATTGCAAAAAGTTTCGAACGTTAGGCTTCATTAAAAACTTTAAAAATGGACAATTACTTATTGAACAGCATACTTAATCTCTTCAATAAAATTGAATATTATAAAGGTTATGTTTTTCATTTAAATCACGATGTTCAAAAATTCAATCAACGATTAATTGAAGAAATCCATGAAGAATCAGAACATCTGATTAAAGGAAGTAGATTAGTTATAAGTGACTTAACTGGTGAGACAGATGATGGTTGGGAAATTAACTTCCCTTTGCCAACTGATGGTTATATAGTAACGAACAAAAACTACCAGGAAAAAAATCTCCAATTAATTAACTCTATATCGGCAACGCTTGTTGCTCTATCATACGAGGCAATTGAGTCCTTTTTGAAAGAAATTCTTATTTTATACTTTCAGAACAATCAAGAGCTTGCTTTTAAAATTGTTGGGGAAGTTAATTGTATATGGAATAGAAGTAGAGTTGACTGGAACAAAACCGTTGGAAAATTCAAACAAGGTGCAAATAACAAAGAGCTTCTAAAAATTGTTCGCTTACTACATCCGGATTTTAAAAAGGCGGAAAACAATAACCTAAAAAATATTGATCTGACCAACTGGTTTAATGCTATCTCCCATTTAACAATACTCCGGTAAATTTTTAACTAGCTAATCTCCCTATATCCAGGCATTCCATGAACAGGCTCCTGTATTTTTTGCAACTCAGGTCCAAAGCT